>NZ_RFFI01000163.1 GCF_003696205.1 Cellulomonas triticagri | reverse complement strand
CGGCCACCCGGGCGCACGCCCAGGCCGTGCAGGTGCGCCGACCCCGCGCCGCCGGGCCGCCCGGACCGCGGCGCGGCCCCCACGACGCCCGCGAGGACGCCCGGCTCCTCCGGGTCGACGACACCCCACCAGCGCTCCCCCGCACCCGACGGATCGGCCTCCGTCGTCGGGTTCGCCAGCGCGAGGCACGCCCGGATGGCGTCGCCCTCGGCCACCGGGTCGAGCTCGCGCACGTGCGCCTCGGCCGCGACCTCAGCCGGTGCGCGGTCGGTGACCAGCCACTCCCAGCCCGTGCGGTTCGGCGTCAGCCCCAGCCGGGTCACCTCCTTCAGGTGCAGCACGTCGAGGGCCGCCGTCTCCACCCAGGCGAACCGGTGGGTGCGGACCCCGTGCGCCCGCACGAGCGCGGCGACGTCGGGTGCGGGGCCGGCGGCCAGCAGCATGGTCGCGGTGGGCTCGTCCGTGGACCTCTGCACCAGCAGCAGGGCGTCACCGGACGTCTCGACGTGCTCCGGGCGCCACCAGC
Source organism: Cellulomonas triticagri (assembly GCF_003696205.1). Classification (GTDB taxonomy): domain Bacteria; phylum Actinomycetota; class Actinomycetes; order Actinomycetales; family Cellulomonadaceae; genus Cellulomonas; species Cellulomonas triticagri. The sequence goes on along the minus strand of NZ_RFFI01000163.1, from coordinate 5,768 downwards.
GGTGCTCGTCCAGCAGGAACGGGTCCTGCGCCCAGGCGGGAGGCAGCGCGGGCGAGGCGTGCAGGGCGGGGACCTCGGGCGTCGCGACGGGCGGCTCGCCCTGCGGCGCAGAACGACCCCGGGCGCCGGACGACCCCGGCACGTCGGGCGTGCCGGGGTCGTCCGGGTGGGGCGCGGCCGCCGGGTCGGCGGCGCGCGTCACGGCTGGGCGGGCGTCGCGGCCTCCGCGACCGGCGTCTCGGCCAGGGCACCGGCGGGAGCCACGGCGGGCTTCGCCTTCGCGTCCACACCGGCCTCCTTGCGCTGCTGCGCGGTGATCGGGGCCGGGGCACCGGTCAGTGGGTCGTAGCCGCCGCCCGACTTCGGGAACGCGATGACGTCGCGGATCGACTCCGCACCCGTGAGCAGGGCGACGATGCGGTCCCAGCCGAACGCGATCCCGCCGTGCGGCGGCGCGCCGAACTGGAAGGCGTCGAGCAGGAAGCCGAACTTCTCCTGCGCCTCGGCCTCGCCGATGCCCATGACGTCGAACACGCGCTCCTGCACGTCCCGGCGGTGGATACGGATCGAGCCGCCGCCGATCTCGTTGCCGTTGCAGACGATGTCGTAGGCGTAGGCCAGGGCCTCGCCCGGGGACTCCTCGAAGCGGTCGATCCACTCCGGGGTGGGCGACGTGAACGCGTGGTGCACGGCGGTCCAGGCGCCCTCGCCGACGGCGACGTCGTCGTCCTCGCCCGTGGGCTTGAACAGCGGCGCGTCCACGACCCACACGAACGACCACGCGGACTCGTCCAGCAGGTCGCCGCGGCGGCCGATCTCCAGGCGCGCGGCGCCGAGCAGCGCCCGGGCCTCGGCGGGCTTGCCCGCGGCGAAGAACACCGCGTCGCCGGGCTTCGCGCCCACCGCGGCGGCCAGGCCGTCGCGCTCGGCGTCGGTGATGTTCTTGGCGACCGGGCCGCCGAGGGTGCCGTCCTCGGCGACCGTGACGTACGCGAGGCCCTTGGCGCCGCGCTGCTTCGCCCACTCCTGCCAGGCGTCGAACCCGCGGCGCGGCGTCGCGGCGCCACCCGGCTGCACGACGGCGCCGACGTACGGCGCCTGGAACACCCGGAACGGCGTCGCGGCGAAGTACTCGGTGAGCTCGACCAGCTCCAGGCCGAACCGCAGGTCGGGCTTGTCGGTGCCGTACCGGGCCATGGCGTCGGCGTAGGTGATCCGGTCGATCGGCGTCGGGATCTGCACGTCGATCAGGCCCCACAGCGCGGTGAGGATCTTCTCGCCCAGGGCGATGACGTCCTCCTGGTCCACGAAGGACATCTCGACGTCCAGCTGCGTGAACTCCGGCTGCCGGTCGGCGCGGAAGTCCTCGTCCCGGTAGCAGCGGGCGATCTGGTAGTACCGCTCCATGCCGCCGACCATCAGCAGCTGCTTGAACAGCTGCGGCGACTGCGGCAGCGCGTACCAGGAGCCCGGCGCGAGGCGGGCCGGCACGACGAAGTCGCGGGCGCCCTCGGGCGTGGAGCGGGTCAGCGTCGGGGTCTCGATCTCGACGAAGTCCTGCTCGTCCAGCACGCGGCGCGCGGCCTGGTTGGCCTTGGCGCGCAGCCGGATCGCCTTCGCGGGCTCGGGCCGACGCAGGTCGAGGTAGCGGTGGCGCAGCCGCGCCTCCTCGCCGACGGGCTCGTCCAGCGAGGACGACACCTGGAACGGCAGCGGCGCGGACTCGTTGAGCACCACGACCTCGTCGGCGGTGACCTCGACCTCGCCGGTCGCGAGCTGGGCGTTCTCGTTGCCCTCCGGGCGACGGCCGACCGTGCCGGTGACCTGGAGCACGTACTCGGCGCGCAGGCCGTGCGCGACGGCCTCGTCCCGGATGACGACCTGGGCGATGCCGGAGGCGTCGCGCAGGTCGACGAACGCCACCCCACCGTGATCGCGCCGGCGATCCACCCACCCGGTCAGGGTGACGGTGGTGCCGATGTGCTCGGCCCGCAGCGAGCCGGCGGTGTGGGTGCGCAGCACGAGGAGTCCTCTCAGGTGGTGGGTCGCTGCCCTCCTCGGGCAGCCCGGCGAGTCTACTGCGACCGCACCACCCACCGCCCCGGACCGGCCTCAGAACAGCGCGGGCTGCACGGCGGGCGCGGCGACCACACCGGGGAGCACGGCCTGGGGCGCGTCGCGGGACCAGCCGGGCCGGAACCGCCACGGGGACGGCTGCACCCGCCCCTCCGCGTCCACGGAGTCCGCGAGCGCCGCGGGGGCGTCGAGGCCGTGCCGCCGGCGCAGGGGCCGGATCCGCGCGGCGAGCCAGCGCCGGTACTCCTCGGGGACGTAGGCGCCGGTGCCGTAGAGCCGCCGGTACTTCGCGACGAGGGACGGTCGGTGCTCGGCGAGCCAGCGCAGCATGAGCGGTCGCACGGGTCCGCGCAGGTGCAGCGGGATGGTGGTGACGCCGGTGGCGCCGGCGTCGGCGAGGTCGCGGAACAGGGTGTCGAGGTGGTCGGTGCCGTCGGTGAGCCAGGGCATGACGGGGGCGACCATGACGGTGCAGTCGAGGCCGGCGTCGCGGACGGCGCGGATGAGCGCGAGCCGGGCGCGGGGCGTGGGGGTGCCGGGCTCCATGGCCTGCTGGAGGTCCTCGTCGCCGATGGCGAGGGACACGGCCACGGCGACGTCGACCTCGCGGGCGGCCTCGACCAGGACGGGCAGGTCGCGGCGCAGCAGCGTGCCCTTGGTGAGCAGCGACAGGGGCGTGCCGGAGGCCGCGAGCGCCGTGATGATCCCGGGCATGAGGGCGTAGCGCCCCTCGGCGCGCTGGTAGGGGTCGGTGTTGGTGCCGAGGGCGACGTGCTCGCGGCGCCAGGAGGGGCGGCGCAGCTCGGCAGCGAGGACGTCGACGACGTTGGTCTTGACGACGATCTGGGTCTGGAAGTCCTCGTCGGGTCCGAGGCCCAGGTACTCGTGGGTGGGGCGGGCGAAGCAGTAGGTGCAGGCGTGCAGGCAGCCGCGCATCGGGTTGACGGTCCACCGGAACGGCATGGCGGACGCCTCGGGGACCTTGTTGAGGGCGGAGCGGGCGTGCACCTCGTGGAAGGTGACGCCCGCGAACTCGGGGGTGCGCACGGAGCGCTGCAAGCCGGCGAGGGCGAGGCCGGGCAGCGCCGCGTCCTCGGCCTGGATCTTCTGCCCATCCCATCGCATGGCGCGATTCGAACACGTGTTCGATCCTGCTGCAAGCGTCCTGGTCGCACGGTCGGCGGCCGGGCAGGTCCTCAGCATGCTGGCGTTCCGGTTGCCGACCGGCACGGCCTCCCCCACGGTGGAGGCATGACCACCGCGACGCAGCCCCGCACCGACCCGCACGACTCCCCCGCCGCCCGCACGCCGCTGTCGCGCGACTGGTGGGTGCTCGTCGGGCTGCTGCTGGTGAACGTCGCCGTGGCCGGTGGCGGCAGCATCGCGTCGTCGTCGGGCGTGGACGGCTGGTACGCCGAGGCGGCGAAGCCCGCGTGGGTGCCGCCGAACTGGGTGTTCGCCCCGGTGTGGACGGTGCTCTACGTGATGATGGCCGTCGCGGCGTGGCTGATCTGGCGGCGGCACGGTGCCCGCACCGCGCGCACCGCCCTGGTGCTGTACGGCGTGCAGCTCGCGCTCAACGCGGCGTGGACGCCGGTGTTCTTCGGCGCCGAGCAGCTCGGCGCCGGGCTGGTGGTCATCCTGCTGCTCGAGGTGGCGCTGGTCGCGACGATCGTCGCGTTCCACCGGCTCACCCCGTGGGTGGCGTGGCTGCTCGGGCCCTACCTCGCGTGGGCGCTGTACGCGACGACGCTCAACGCGGGCGTCCTCGCCCTGGCGTGACGCGACCCCCCCGGAGCCCGCGGGTTCGCGGACCCCGGAGGGTCGGTACGTCAGGTCGCGGGGACGACGCGCGGGTGCAGGTCCTCGGCGGGCGGCGCCCACGTCGCGGCGTCGGCGTCCGTCTGGTCGCCGCTGCGGATGTCCTTCACCTGGTCGACGGCGCCGTCCTCGTCCCCCGCGGGGAACCACACGAACGGGATGCCGCGCCGGTCCGCGTGCTTGATCTGCTTGCCGAACTTCGCGGCCGTCGGCGCGACCTCCACCGGGACCCCCCGGGCCCGCAGCGCGGCGGCGACCGCGTCGGACGCCGGGCGGGACTCCTCGGACGTCACCGCGACCAGCACCGCCGCGGGCACGCCGCGGGTCGCCCGCACCAGGCCGCCGGAGATCAGCCGCGACACCAGCCGCGAGACGCCGATCGACAGGCCGACGCCCGGGTAGGTCTGCTTGCCGTCCGAGGCGAGCGTGTCGTACCGGCCGCCCGAGCAGATCGAGCCGAGCTGCTCGTGCCCCACCAGGACGGTCTCGTAGACCGAGCCGGTGTAGTAGTCCAGGCCGCGCGCGATCTTCAGGTCCGCCACCACGACGCCGGGGGCCCGCACCGCGGCCGCCTCCACGAGCTGCCGCAGCTCGGCCAGGCCCTGCTCCATGAGGTCGGACTCCACGCCGTGCGTGGCCGCGAGCGCGCGCACCCGGTCCACGACCGTCGCGTCGCCGCCGCTGATCGCCGCGAGGTCCAGGCACGCGCGCGCCTGCTCGGGCGTGGCCCCCGCCTCGGCCACGAGCAGCGCGGCGACCTTGTCCGGGCCGATCTTGTCGAGCTTGTCGATGCTGCGCAGCACCGCCTCGACGTCGTCCAGGCCCAGGCCCCGGTAGAAGCCCTCGGCGACCCGGCGGTTGTTCACCAGGATGCGCACCGGCGGGACGCCGATCTCCCGCAGGGCGCCGAGCGCCTCCGCCATGACCAGCGGCAGGTCGACCTCGTAGTGGTAGGGCAGGTCCCCCGCCCCGACCACGTCGATGTCCGCCTGCACGAACTCGCGGAACCGGCCGTCCTGGGGGCGCTCGCCGCGCCACACCTTCTGGATCTGGTACCGCTGGAACGGGAACGCCAGGTGCCCGGCGTTCTCCAGCACGTACCGGGCGAACGGCACCGTGAGGTCGAAGTGCAGGCCGAGCTGACCGGAGCGGTCGGTGTCCTCGCCCTCCTCCTGGAGGCGGCGCAGCACGTACACCTCCTTGGAGGTCTCGCCCTTGCGCAGCAGCTGGTCGAGCGGCTCGACCGCCCGGGTCTCGATCCCCGCGAAGCCGTGCAGCTCGAAGGTGCGCCGCAGCGTGTCGAGGACGTGCTGCTCGACCACGCGGCCGTCGGGGAGCCACTCGGGGAAACCGGACAGAGGAGTCGGACGTGCCATGCCCGTCATCCTGCCAGGTACGGGTTGGTGGCCAGCTCCACGTCCACCCGGCTGGCGGGCCCGTGACCGGGCAGCACGCGCGCGCCCGGGGGCAGCGACCCCACCACCTCGCGCAGCGTCGTCGCCATCACCGCCGCGTCCCCGCCCGGCAGGTCGGTGCGCCCCACGCCGCCCGCGAACAGCACGTCCCCGGTGAGCACGATCACCTCGTCCCCCACCTCGCCGAGGTACAGCGTCGAGCCGCCCGTGTGCCCCGGTGCGTGCCGCGCGACGAGGTGCACGCCACCGAGCACCAGGTCGACGTCGGGCGTCCGGGCCGCACCCGCGGCCCCGTCCCCCACCGCGCCGAACACCTCGACCAGCACCGGCTCCGGCGCCCGCGGGTCCAGCCCGACGCCCTCGACCGCCGCCCGCAACGCCCCCGCCACCGCGCGGGCGTCCGGGCCCGCCGCCTCGCCGAGCGTGCCCCACGGGTCCGCCAGGCGGTGCGCGTCC
>NZ_RFFI01000162.1 GCF_003696205.1 Cellulomonas triticagri | reverse complement strand
TCGCGGGGCGCACGGTGCTGCGCCCCGCGTCGCCGGTGCCCGCCGGCGAGCACCCGGTGGTCGAGCCCGCGACGGACGCCCCGGACGGGCCTGACGGCGCGCCCGAGGCGGACTGGGCCTCGCGGGGCGCCCACAAGCTGCTGGGCGCGCTCGCGGCGTTCCCGGAGGTCGCGGTCGCGGGCCGGGAGTGCCTGGACGCGGGCGCGAGCACGGGCGGGTTCACCGACGTGCTGCTGCGGCGCGGAGCGACCCGGGTGGTGGCGCTGGACGTCGGGCACGACCAGCTCGTGGACCGGCTGCGCGCGGACCCGCGCGTGGACGTGCGGGAGGGCGTGAACGTCCGCTACCTCGCGGCCGGCGACGTCGACCCGGCGCCGGCGCTGGTGGTCGCGGACCTGTCGTTCATCTCGCTCACGCTGGTGGTGCCGGCGCTGGCCGCCGTGGCGGCGCCGGGCGCGGACCTGGTGCTCATGGTCAAGCCGCAGTTCGAGGTCGGCCGGGAGCGGCTGGGCTCGGGTGGTGTGGTGCGCTCGGCGCAGCAGCGGGCGGAGTCCGTGCTGGGCGTCGCGGACGTCGCGCGCGAGCACGGACTGGGCGTGCTCGGCGTGGCGCGCAGTCCGCTGCCAGGTCCGAGCGGCAACGTGGAGTTCTTCCTGTGGTTGCGCCGTGGTCCGGGCGTCGCCGGGGACGACCTCGTCGCGCGGGTGCGCGCGGCGGTCACCGACGAGGAGGGTGCAGGCGCATGAGCGGCAGGCGGGTCCTGGTCGTCACGCACAGCGGGCGGCCGGAGGCGGTGACGGCCGCCGAGGAGGCCGTCGCGGCCCTGACGGAGCACGGCTTCACGCCGGTGCTCGCGGGCGAGGACGTGCCGGGGCTGGCGTTCCACGACATCGAGCTCGCGATGATCCTGGGCGGCGACGGGACGATCCTGCGCGCCGCCGAGCTGGCGCGCTCCACGGGTGTGCCGCTGCTGGGCATCAACCTGGGGCACGTGGGGTTCCTCGCGGAGAGCGAGCGCGACGACATCGCCGAGGCGGTGCGCCGGTTCGCGGCGGGCGACTACGCCGTGGAGGAGCGCACGACGCTGCAGGTCCAGGTGCACGTGCCCGGGCGCGAGGAGCCGGTGACCGGCTGGGCGCTGAACGAGGCCGCCCTCGAGAAGGCGGAGCCGACCCGGATGGTCGAGGTCGTGCTCGAGGTCGACGGGCGGCCGCTGTCGTCGTTCGGCTGCGACGGGGTGGTGCTGGCGACGTCCACGGGCTCGACGGCGCACGCGTTCTCGGCGGGCGGCCCGGTGGTCTGGCCGGAGGTGGACAGCATGATCGTGGTGCCGCTGTCGGCGCACGCGCTGTTCGCGCGCCCGCTGGTGGTCGGCCCGCGCAGCGTGGTGGCGGTCGAGGTGCTGCCGCGCACGCCGTCCGCGGCGCTGCTGGTGTGCGACGGCCGCCGCCGGATCGAGGTGCCCGCGGGCTCGCGCGTCGAGGTGCGGCGGTCGCCGGTGCCGGTCAGGCTGGCCCGGCTGACCCCGGCGCCGTTCACGGACCGGCTGGTCAACAAGTTCAAGCTGCCCGTGGTGGGCTGGCGCGGCAAGGGGCACGAGACGGACGGGGGCTGACGGGCGTGTTCGAGGAGATCACGATCAGCGACCTGGGCGTCATCACCGGCGCCCAGATCCGGCTGCACCCGGGGCTGACGGTCCTGACGGGGGAGACCGGCGCGGGCAAGACGATGGTGCTCACGGGCCTGAACCTGCTGCTCGGCGGCAAGGCCGACCCGGCGACGGTGCGCACGGGCGCGGGCCAGGCGGTCGTGGAGGGGCGCGTCGTGGTGGCCGACGGCTCGCCGGTGCGGGAGCGTGCCGAGGAGGCGGGCGCGGCCGTGGACGACGACGGCGGGCTGCTGCTGGTGCGCACCGTCGGCGCGAGCACGGACGGCTCCCCGGGGCGCTCGCGCGCGCACCTGGGCGGGCGCTCGGTGCCGCAGGCGGTGCTGGGGGAGCTCGCGGAGTCCCTGATCACGGTGCACGGCCAGCAGGACCAGGCGCGGCTGCGGTCGCCCGCCCACCAGCGCGAGGCCCTGGACGCGTTCGCGGGGGCGGCCCACGGCGCCGTGCTGGAGGAGTACCGGCAGGCCTGGACGGAGCGCGGCCGGCTGCAGGCGACGATCGACGACCTGACGGCGCGCCGGCAGGACCTGGCGCGGGAGGCGGAGCTGCTGCGCCTCGGGCTCGCGGAGGTGGAGCGGATCGACCCGCAGCCGGGCGAGGACGTGGACCTGGGGCGGGAGATCGAGCGGCTGGAGCACGCGGAGGACCTGCGGGCCGCCGCGGCGGGCGCGCACACGGCGCTGGTCGGCGACGAGGACGCGGTGGACGACACGGGCAGCGCGGCGGGTGCCGTCGAGCACGCCCGGCGGCTGCTGGACGCGGTCGGCGGTCACGACGAGCACCTGGCCGCGCTGCGCGACCGGGTCGCGGAGGCGGGCTACCTGCTGGCGGACGCGGCGACGGAGCTGTCCTCGTACCTGCAGGACCTGCAGGCGGACCCGCTGCGCCTGGACGCGGCGCAGACGCGGCGCGCGGACCTGGCGTCACTGACCCGCTCGTACGGCGAGGACGTGGCGGCGGTGCTGCGCTGGGCCGAGGAGAGCGGCCGGCGGCTGCTGGACCTGGGCGACGGCGACGAGAAGGTGCAGGCCCTCACGGCGCAGCGCGAGGCGCTGGACGCGCGCCTGGCGGACCTCGCCGGGACGGTGGGGGCGGCCCGCCGGGAGGCGGCCGAGCGGCTCGCCGCGACGGTGTCGGAGGAGCTCGCCGGGCTCGCCATGGCGGGGGCCGTGCTCGAGGTCCGCGTCGAGGCTGCGGCGGAGCTGGGTCCGCACGGTGGAGATGTCGTGGAGATGCTCCTGCGCCCGCACGCCGGGGCACCGGCCCGGCCGCTGGGCAAGGGGGCGTCGGGCGGCGAGCTGTCGCGGGTGATGCTGGCTCTCGAGGTGGCGCTCGCGACGTCCCCGGACCAGGGGGAGCACCGGCCCGGCACGTTCGTGTTCGACGAGGTCGACGCGGGCGTCGGCGGACGTGCCGCGACGGAGGTCGGACGGCGTCTCGCCGCGCTGGCACGCGGGTCGCAGGTGCTGGTCGTCACCCATCTGGCCCAGGTCGCCGCGTTCGCGGACCGGCACCTCGTGGTGACCAAGTCGCGCGGCAGCGCGGGCGGACCGGACGAGCAGGAGACCGTGACGGCGTCCGGGGTGCGGGAGGTCGCGGGGGAGGACCGGGTGCGCGAGCTCGCCCGGATGCTGTCCGGCCAGGAGGAATCCGGCACGGCGCGCGCACACGCAGCGGAGCTCCTGGAGCTGGCGGACGTGGCACGATGAACGGCGATGAAACTCCTGCCCTCGCGTAGACGCTCCGCCGCGCCCCCCGGGGGCGAGCTCGTCGGCCCGGCCCGGGTCGACCCCCGGACCAAGACGCTGACCAAGCGGCTCCGGCCCGGCGAGATCGCGGTGATCGACCACGTCGACATCGACCGGGTCTCGGCCGAGGCGCTCGTCGCCTGCAAGCCCGCCGCGGTGCTCAACGCCGCGACGTCCACCTCCGGCCGGTACCCGAACCTCGGGCCGGACATCCTGGTGTCCGCCGGCATCCCCCTGGTCGACGACCTGGGGCCGGACGTGATGACGCTGCGCGAGGGCCGCACGCTGCGGATCGACGGCGGCTCCGTCTACGACGGCGACCGGCTGGTGGCCGAGGGCGTGCTGCAGACCGAGCAGACCGTGGCGACCGACCAGGCCGCCGCGCGCGAGGGCCTGTCGGTGCAGCTGGAGTCCTTCGCCGCCAACACGATGGACTACCTGCGCCGGGAGCGCGACCTGCTGCTCGACGGCGTGGGCGTCCCGGACATCGTGACGGAGATCGACGGCCGCCAGGTCCTCATCGTGGTGCGCGGGTACCACTACAAGGAGGACCTGGTCACGCTGCGCCCGTACATCCGCGAGTACCGCCCGGTGCTGGTGGGCGTGGACGGCGGCGCGGACGCGATCCTCGAGGCCGGGTGGACGCCCGACCTGATCGTCGGCGACATGGACTCCGTGTCCGACCGCGCGCTGCGCTGCGGCGCCGAGATCGTCGTGCACGCGTACCGCGACGGCCGCGCGCCGGGCCTGGCGCGCGTCGACCAGCTCGGGGTGCCGCACATCGTGTTCCCCGCGACGGGCACCAGCGAGGACGTCGCGATGCTGCTCGCGGACGACAAGGGCGCCGAGCTCATCGTCGCGGTCGGCACGCACGCCACGCTCGTCGAGTTCCTGGACAAGGGCCGCGCGGGCATGGCCAGCACGTTCCTGACCCGCCTGCGGGTGGGCAGCAAGCTCGTGGACGCCAAGGGCGTGTCCCGGCTGTACCGGAACCGCATCTCCAACCTCCAGCTGACGCTGCTGGTGCTGGCGGGCCTGCTCGCGCTGGGGGTGGCGCTCGCGTCCACCACCGCCGGGCAGACGCTCATCGGCCTCACCGGCGCGCGCTGGGACGACTTCGTGTACTGGCTGGGTTCGCTCTTCGGCGGGACGCCGTGACGCGCACCGCCCGCCGCCCCGCCCCTTCCCGTGCCGCCCTCGCGCCGGCACCTGACCGAGAGCTCGCACCGTGATCGACTTCCGTTACCACCTCGTCTCCCTGATCTCGGTGTTCCTGGCGCTGGCCGTGGGCATCGTGCTGGGCGCCGGCCCGCTGCGGGAGACGATCGGCGACACGCTGACCGGCCAGGTCGACCAGCTGCGCTCCGAGCGCGACGAGCTGCGCAACCAGCTCGACGCCGCCGCCGCCGACCAGGCCGCCGCGGACGCGTTCGTGGACGCCGCGGGCACCGACCTGGTCGACGGAACGCTGACCGACCGCCGTGTCGCGGTGGTCGCGCTGGGCGAGGTCGACGCGGACGCGCTGACCGCCGTCGAGGGTCGGCTGTCCGACGCCGGCGCGCAGGTCAGCGCGCGCGTCACGCTGACCGAGGCGTGGTCGTCGACTGACCTGCGCTCGTTCCGCCAGGCGCTCGTGGGCAACATCGTGAGCTACCTCGACCCGGCACCGGCCGCCGACGCGACGGTGGACACCTCCGTCGCCGAGGCCCTGGTCCAGGGCCTGACGGGTGCGGACCCGGCGCAGCCGGACGCGCTGAGCGGCGACGCCGCGACCCTGCTGGAGCTGCTCACCTCGGGCGACTCGCCCCTGGTGACCCTCGGCGAGGAGGTCACCGCGCCCGCGGACGCCGTCGTGCTGGTCACGCCGGGCATCGCCGCCGAGGCGGTCGCCACCGAGGACCCCGCGGACACCGAGGAGGCCGAGGCCGTGCTGGCGTCGCAGGTCGCGCTGGCCCGGGTCGCGCAGACCCGTTCCGAGGGCGCCGTGGTCGTGGACGGCCCGGTCGTCCAGGGCTCGCTGGTGTCGACGATCCTCGCGGACGGCTCGGCCGCCGACGCGCTGACGACCGTGAGCGGCGCGGACGGCGTGTCCGGCCAGGTGTCGGTGCCGCTGGCGCTCAACGCCACCATCGGCGGCACGACCGGGCACTACGGCTACGGCGACGACCTCACGGTCCTGCCCGCGACGACCGTGCTCCCGCTGCCCGACCGCACCCCTGCCGGCACCGAGGGCCCCGACGCGGGTGCCGGTGACGCCGGTGACGCGGGCGCCGACGCGACGGCGGGTGCCGAGGGATGAGCACCGGGGGAGCGGGCGTCGTGCGGCGGCTCGCCGCGCTGGCGACCGCGCGCCTGACGACGTCCGTCGTGCGCGGCGTGCTGGACGACGACCCGCCGGGCGGCGCCCGGCAGTGGGAGCGCACCAACCACCGCGGCGAGGCGGTCAGCCTGCTCGGCGGTCCGGCCGTCGCGGCCGGCGTGCTCGCCGGGTCGCTGGTCGGCGCGCCGTCGGTGCGGGACGCGGCCGCGCTGACGGTGGCGACGACCTCGGGCACGGCGTTCGGCCTGGTGGACGACCTCACGGAGGACCGCGAGGGCGAGGTCCGCAAGGGCCTGCGCGGTCACCTGGGTGCGCTCGCGCGCGGCGAGGTGACCACCGGTGGTCTCAAGGTGCTGGGCATCGGCGCCGGGGCGCTCGTCGCCGCCGCGCTGAGCCGGCCGCACGACCCGCTCCCGTCCGGCCGGGGTGGTCGCGCGCTGGTGCGGCTCACCGACGTGGCGATGGACGGCGCGCTGATCGCCGCCACGGCGAACCTGGTGAACCTGCTCGACCTGCGGCCCGGGCGCGCGCTGAAGGCCGCGGCGCTGGCCGCGGCCCCCGCCGGGGTGCTCGGCGGGCGC
>NZ_RFFI01000161.1 GCF_003696205.1 Cellulomonas triticagri | reverse complement strand
AGGCCGGGATCGCCGGCCGGCTGCGCGCGGCGCGCGTGCGCCGGGTCGCCCGCCCGGGCTCGGCGCTGGGCGCCTGGCGCGAGCCGCGCACCCTGCTGATCGGCGTGGTCATCATGTCCGCCGCGCTGTCGGAGGGCGCGGCGAACGACTGGCTGGCCCTCGCCGTGGTGGACGGCTTCGACCAGGTCGAGGCCGTCGGCGCCGCGATGTTCGGCGTGTTCGTGGGCGCGATGACGATGATCCGGCTGCTCGGCACCCGGCTGATCGACCGGTACGGGCGGGTCGTCGTGCTGCGCACCTCCGGGCTGGTGTCGCTGGGCGGGCTGCTGCTGTTCGGCTTCGCCCCGTCCCTGCCGCTGGCGGCCGTCGGCATCGTGGCGTGGGGCTTCGGTGCCGCGCTGACCGTCCCGCTCGGCATCGCGGCCGCGTCCGACGACCCGCTGCGTGCGGCCAGCCGCGTCGCCGTGGTCTCGGCGTTCTCGTCCACGGCGTCGCTCGCGGCCCCGCCGCTGCTCGGGCTCGCGGCCGAGGTCATGGGGACGCGGCACGCGCTGCTGCTCATCACCGCGGCGATGGTCGCGTCGGTGCTGCTCGCCCGGACGGTGCGCCGCCCCGACGCGCCCGCCGAGCCGGCCCCCGCGGACAGCCCGGACGCGCCCGTCGTGGCGTCGGCGGAGCCCGGCGCGGTCCCCGTCTCCCCGGCGACCACGGGGGACGACGCCGGGTGCGTGCCCTCCGGTAGCGTCCGACGGGACGTCGCCGCCGAGCCGCAGCCCGCCCATCGCGCCTGAGGGCTCCCCGCCCCGTCCGCACGTCCCGACCCGATCCGTGGAGCACGCGATGACGCAGCAGACCCACGACCCGCGCACGGTGCGGCTGGCCTCGGCCGCCGTGTTCACCGTGTTCGCCCTCGCGGGGTTCAACTTCTCGACCTGGGCCGCCCGGCTGCCCGCCGTGCGGGACTCCCTCGGGCTGTCCGAGGGGCAGATGGGGCTGCTGCTGCTCGTCGGGTCGGTCGGGTCGCTGGTCGCGCTGCCGCTGTCCGGGCTGGTGGTGACCCGCATCGGGGCGCCGCGCGCGGTGCTGGGCTTCGCGGTGCTGAACGCGACCGGCCTGGCGGTCGCCGCCGCCGGTGCGTCCCTGGGGCAGGTCGTGGTCACCGCGGCCGGGCTCGTCGTGTTCGGCGTGGGCACCGGCGTGTGGGACGCGGCGATGAACCTCGAGGGCGCCATCGTCGAGCAGCACCTCGGCCGCACGGTCATGCCGCGCTACCACGCGGGGTTCTCGCTGGGGACGGTGGTCGCGGCGGGTGTCGCCGCGCTGCTGGCGTGGGTGCACGTGCCGGTGCAGGTGCACGTCCCGGTGGCCGTCGCGCTGTCCACGGTCGTCGTCGCGTTCGCGGTCCGGGCGTTCCTCCCCGCCGGGCAGCACGAGACGACGTCCGCCGACGCCGGCGCCGCCCCGGAGAGCCGCCGGTCGGTGTTCAGCGCGTGGCTGGAGGGCCGCACGCTGCTGATCGGCCTCGTCGTGCTGGCCGCCGCGCTCACCGAGGGCGCGGGCAACGACTGGCTGAGCCTGGCCGTGGTGGACGGGTTCGACCAGACGGACGCGGTCGGCGCGATCTCGTTCGGGGTGTTCGTCAGCGCGATGACGGCGATGCGGTTCCTCGGCACGGGGCTGCTCGACCGCTACGGCCGGGTCGTCGTGCTGCGGCTGTGCGCGGGGCTCGCGCTGGTCGGGCTGCTGGTGTTCGGCCTGGTCCCGGACGACATGCTGTGGCTCGCGCTGGTCGGCGCCGTGCTGTGGGGCATGGGCGCGGCGCTCGGGTTCCCGGTCGGGATGAGCGCCGCGAGCGACGACCCGCTGCGCGCCGCCGCCCGGGTCAGCGTGGTGTCGACGGTCGGCTACACGGCGTTCCTCGCCGGGCCGCCGCTGCTCGGGCTGCTCGCCGCGCACGTCGGGTACCGGCACGCGCTGCTCGCCATCGCGGTGCCGATCGTCATCGGTCTGCTGGTCGTGAACGCGGCCGCACCGACGCGCCGCACGGACCCGGAGCGGCCTACGCTCGTGCCGTGACCACCACCGTCGACGCGACCTTCGCCCAGCTGACCACCCTCGGGGTGGGCGGACCGGCGGGGCGGCTCCTGGAGACCACGACCGAGGCCGACCTCATCGACGCAGTGCGCACCGCGGACGCCGAGGGGACGCCGGTCCTGGTGCTCGGCGGGGGCTCCAACCTGCTCGTCTCCGACGCGGGCTTCGACGGCCTCGTGGTCCGGGACGCGCGGCGCGACATCACCACGCCGGACCACTCCGCGTGCGCGGGCGTGACGCTGACGGCCGTCGCGGGTGCGGTGTGGGACGAGGTCGTCGCGCACGCCGCGTCGCACCGGCTCAAGGGCGTCGAGGCGCTGTCCGGCATCCCCGGCTCCGTCGGGGCGACCCCGGTGCAGAACGTCGGCGCCTACGGCCAGGAGGTCTCGCAGACCATCGCCACGGTGCGGGTGTGGGACCGGTCGCGGTCCCGCGTCCGGACGCTGCCGCTGGCCGACCTCGGGTTCGGCTACCGGACGTCGCTGCTGAAGCGGTCGATGCGGGCGCTGCCCGACGAGGCCGACCCGGGTGCGCCCTGGTACCCGACGCCGCGCTACGTCGTGCTGGACGTGACGTTCCAGCTGCGGGTCGCGGACCTGTCGGAGCCCCTGGTCTACCCGGAGCTCGCGCGGGAGCTCGGCATCGCGGTGGGGGAGCGCGCGCCGCTGCCCGACGTGCGGGCGGCCGTCCTCGCGCTGCGCGGGCGCAAGGGCATGGTGCTGGACGCCGCGGACCCGGACACCCGCTCGGCGGGCTCGTTCTTCACCAACCCCGTGCTGACCACCGAGGAGGCGGCGACGCTCCCGGACGAGGCCCCGCGCTTCCCCGCGGGCGACGGCCTGGTGAAGACCAGCGCGGCGTGGCTCATCGACCGGTCGGGCTTCGCCAAGGGGTTCGGCCTGCCGGGCCCGGCGGCGCTGTCCACCAAGCACACGCTCGCGCTGACCAACCGCGGCGGCGCGACGGCGGGGGACCTGCTGACCCTGGCCCGCACGGTCCGCGACGGGGTCGCGCAGCGGTTCGGCATCACGCTGGAGCCCGAGCCGGTCCTGGTCGGCACGGCGCTGTAGCCCCCCCTCCCCACATCCCGACCCCCGTCGAGCGGTCAGCAGGTGCGGGTTACGCCGCTCGGAACCCCGCACCTGCTGACCGCTCGGCGAGAGTGCCTGGGGGTGCGGGGTGGGGAGTGGGGTGGGGTGGGCGTGGGTCAGCAACCCGGCGGCTGCTCAGCCCGCCGGTTGCGCAACCGGCTGGGCGCCGGTGGGGTCGGCGTCCCCGGGCTCGGTCGCGAGCCACGCGTCCACCCCCGCCAGCAGCCGCTGCCGCGTGCCGTCCGACGCCCGGCTCGCCCGGATCGAGGACCGGGCCAGGTCCGCGAGCTCCGCGTCCGAGAACCCGTGCACCTCGCGCGCCGTGCGGTACTGGTCGACCAGGCGGGAGCCGAACAGCAGCGGGTCGTCGGCGCCCAGCGCGATGGTCGCCCCGGCGTCCACCAGCCGCCGCAGCGGCACGTCGGCGTCGTCCCGGTAGACCCCGAGCGAGACGTTGGAGGCCGGGCAGAGCTCCAGGGCGATGCCCCGGTCGACCACGCGGCGCAGCAGCGCGCCGTCCTCGGCGGTCCGCACGCCGTGGCCGAGCCGGTCGGGGGCCAGCGCCTCCAGCACGTCCTCGACGTGCGGCGGGCCGAGCAGCTCGCCGCCGTGCGGCACCGACGCCAGCCCCGCCCGGCGGGCGATGGCGAACGCGGGCGCGAACTCGGCGGTGTCCCCGCGCCGCTCGTCGTTGCTCAGCCCGAAGCCGATGACCTCGCCCGGGCCGTCGCCCGCGTACCGGGCAGCGAGGCGCGCGAGGATCCGGGCGTCCAGCGGGTGCCGCATGCGGGACGCCGCGACGATGACGCCGACCTCGACGCCGAGGTCCGCGGTGGCGGACCGCGCCTCGTCCAGCACGATCTCCAGGGCCGGGGTGATGCCGCCGACCGGCGGGGCGTACGACGTCGGGTCGACCTGGATCTCCAGGCGGCCCGAGCCCTCGGCGGCGTCGTCGGTCGCGGCCTCGCGCACGATGCGCCGCAGGTCGGCCTCGCCGCGGACGCACGCGCGCGCGGCGTCGTACAGGCGCTGGAACCGGAACCAGCCGCGCTCGTCGGCGGGCAGCCGCAGCCCCTCGCCGTCGAGCAGGGAGGCGGGCAGCCGCACGCCCCGGTCGTGCGCGAGCTCCGCGAGCGTCGTGACCCGCATCGAGCCGGTGAAGTGCAGGTGCAGGTGAGCCTTCGGGAGCAGAGCCAGGTCGCGCACGTGCCGAGTCTGCCTGACGCCGACGGCCGGGTGCGACCGCGCCGCGCTCAGGGCGAGGGCAGCAGCCCCCGCTGCATCGCGACGGTGACGGCGCGCGTGCGGTCGTCGACGTCGAGCTTCGCGAACGCCCGCAGCAGATGGGTCTTGACGGTGGCCTCGGCGATGAACAGGTCCCGCCCGATGGCGGCGTTCGACAGCCCGCGCGCGACCCCCGCCAGCACCTCGACCTCCCGGGCCGTGAGGCGCTCGCCCTCGCCGCGCACCTGCTGCACCAGCCGGGACGCCACGGACGGTGACAGCGCGGACTCGCCGCGGGCCGCCCCGCGCACCCCCGCGACCAGGGTCTCGCGCGGGGTGTCCTTCAGCAGGTACCCCGTCGCCCCGGCCTCGACGGCCCGCAGGATGTCGGCGTCGGTCTCGTAGGTGGTGAGCACGAGCACCCGCACGCCGGGCAGCTCGGCGACGATCCGCGCGGTGGCGGCGGCCCCGTCGAGGACGGGCATCCGCAGGTCCATCAGCACCAGGTCGGGCCGCAGGTCCCGGGCCGCGGCCACGGCGGCGGCGCCGTCGGCGACCTCCCCGACCACCTCGATGTCCGGCTCCACGGTCAGCATGCCGACCAGCCCGGACCGGACCACCGGGTGGTCGTCGGCGACCAGCACCCGCACCGTCGTCGTCCCGCTCACCGTGCCGCCGTCCCTCGCTCGTCGTCCGTCGTCCTCGCGCCCCCGGGCACGGGCAGGGCCAGCCGCACGCGGGTGCCGCGTCCGGGTTCCCCGGCGACGTGCAGCGACCCGCCCCCGGCGGCGACCCGCTCCCGCATGCCCCGCAGCCCCACGCCCTCGGCCGTGCCGGGAGCGAGGCCGTTGCCGTCGTCCAGCACCTCCAGGGTCACGGCGCCGTCCTCGCGCAGCAGCCGCAGCAGCACCCGCCGCGCCCCGGCGTGCTTGCGCACGTTCGCCAGCGCCTCCTGCGCCGCCCGCAGCAGCACGACCTCGGCGTCCCGGTCCGTCGGGCCGACGGCGTCGAGCGTGACGTCCACCCGCACCCCGGTCTCCGCCTGGAACCGCTCGCCCAGGCGGGTCAGGGCCTCGGCGAGGGTCGCGTCCGCCAGCGCGGCCGGGCCGAACGCGGCGACCAGCGCGCGCGCCTCGGCGAGGTTCTCCCGGGCGACGCGCTCGATCTGCTCCAGCCGGCAGTGCACCTCCTCGGGCGCCCCGGCGTCGAGCTGCGCCTGCGCGGTCTGCGCGAGCATGACGACGCTGGTGAAGCCCTGCGCGAGCGTGTCGTGGATCTCCTGCGCCACGCGCTCGCGCTCGGCGAGCACCCCGGCGGCGTGGTTGCTCGCGGCGGCCTGCGCCTGCGCCGCCTCGACCTGGTCGATCAGCCACGCGCGGTTCTCGGACTGCTCGGCGATCCGCGTGATCCAGATGCCGAGCGCGAGCGCGAACGCCAGGCCGACGGCCATCTGCCCGGCGAGCTCCAGCAGGTCCGTGCCGCGCGACTGGAACTGCACCGCCATCGACGTGCTGACCGTGATCGCCAGCAGCGTGGAGGCGATGATCCCCTCGCGCAGGTCGCACGCGAAGAACCAGATCTGCGAGAACCCGATGAACAGCATGATCGACCCGAGCGAGCTCACCCCGCCCGCGATGGTCACCGCGGCGACCAGCACCACGAGGTAGGCGCGGGTCATCCGCACGTCCCCGCGCAGCGCACCCCGGCGTCCCAGCAGCAGGTACGCGCCGAGCAGCACGGCGCACGCGGCCAGGGCGGTCAGGGTCGCGCCGCTCAGCGGGAACGGCTCGTCGTCGACGACGACCATCGACGCGGCGCTGATGCCGAGCAGGACGTAGAACACCACGTCCCAGCCGATCAGCGACCGGCGCCAGAACTCCGTCTTGCCCTCGAGGTAGTCGGCGGGGCCGTTCGCCCACTCCGGCTCCGCGGCCGGGGCCCGCTCGCCCAGCGCGCGGCGGCGCCGGGCCCGCGCGAGCGCGCC
>NZ_RFFI01000160.1 GCF_003696205.1 Cellulomonas triticagri | reverse complement strand
ACGCGGCGCCCGCGCCCACGACGGCGCCGGTCGCCCCCACCGCGGTGCAGGTCGGCACGGTGCAGCACCGGGTCACCGCCCCGGCCACCCAGGCCGCGCCGCTCGCCGACCAGCTCGCGGGCAAGATCGCCGAGCAGGCGCCCGCGCTGCGTGCCGCCGGTCCCGGGCGCCACGTCCTCACCCTGCAGGTCGACCCCGAGCACTTCGGGCCCGTCAAGGTCGTCGCCCACATCTCCCCGGAGTCGGTGCGCGTCGAGCTCGTCGGCAGCACGGACGCCGCGCGCGACGCGCTGCAGAAGTCGCTGCCCGACCTGCGCCGCGACCTGCAGGCCTCCGGCCTGTCGTCCGACGTGAGCCTCGGCTCCGACGGCGCGGGCGACCGCACCGGCGAGCCCGGCAGCCGCGGCACCGCGGCCACCCGCCCGGGCGTCCGGGCGACCGGCACCGACCCGTCCGAGCCGACCGGCACCGCCGGCCCGGCCACCGCCTCCGCGTCGTCCGCCACCGGCGGCCTCGACCTCCTCGTCTGACCAGGAGCCCCGCATGTCCCTGAACATCGACGCCTCGACGATCGGCGCCACGCGCACCGACGCGGCGGCCGGGAAGACGCCGGTCAAGGAGCTGGACAAGGACACGTTCCTGCAGCTCCTCATCACCCAGCTGTCCAACCAGGACCCGAGCAGCCCCATGGACACGAGCCAGATGATGGCCCAGACCACGCAGCTCGGGATGATGGAGGCCCTCACCGAGATCCAGGCCTCGTCGCGCGAGCAGTTCGCGCTGCAGATGCGCATGGCCTCGGCCGACCTCGTCGGCCAGCAGGTCGGCTGGACCGAGGACGGCGCCACGAAGTACGGCGTCGTCGACTCGGTCGACTACTCCGGCTCGGTCCCGCTGCTGAAGATCGGCAAGACCGAGATCCCCCTCGACGCCGTCTCCAGCGTGCTGCCCGCCGGCGCCACGCCCCCGGTCACCGCCGACCCCGACGGCGACACCGACTCCACGACCACCGCCTGACCGCGGTCCGGTACCACCCGAATCCCGAAGGGACGACCCACCATGCTCCGCTCTCTCTTCTCCGGCATCAGCGGTCTGCGCAGCCACCAGACGATGCTCGACGTGACCGGCAACAACATCGCGAACGTGAACACCACCGGGTTCAAGGCCTCGCAGATCCAGTTCCAGGACACCCTGAGCCAGATGCTCAACGCCGCCGCGGCCCCCCAGGGCGGCCAGGGCGGTCAGAACCCGGCGCAGGTCGGCCTCGGCGTGCAGGTCGCGGGCATCACGACCTCGTTCACGCAGGGCGCCGCGCAGCTCACCGGCCGCAGCACCGACATGATGATCTCCGGCGACGGCTTCTTCGTCGTCCGCCAGGGCACGCAGCAGTACTACACGCGCGCCGGGTCGTTCGACTTCGACTCCACCGGCCAGATGGTCCTGCCGGGCGACGGCGCGATCGTCCAGGGCTGGGCCGCGGACGCCAACGGCGTCATCGACACCAGCAGCCCCGTCGGGGACATCCGCGTCGCCGTCGGCACCGTCATGCCGGCGCGCGCCACCACCACGGCGCCGTTCGCGGGCAACCTGCAGTCCGACGCGGCCGAGGGCACCGTCAAGACCCTCAAGGTCACCGCGTACGACCAGCTGGGCGCCGAGCGCGAGATCCAGGTGACGATGACCAAGACGGCCACCGGCTGGACCATGGGCGCCACCGACGGCACCAGCACCTACGCCACCACGCCGCTGACCTTCGACGGCTCCGGCAACCTGACCTGGACCGACGGGACCTCCGGCGACGCCACGTTCGACCTCGGCGGCGTCACGGTCGACCTGTCCGGCATCACCGGCATGGCGGGCGTCGACACGGCCAAGGCCGGGAAGCAGGACGGCTACGCCGCCGGCATCCTCGAGTCGTTCTCGCTCGGCTCGGACGGCACCATCACCGGCGCGTTCAGCAACGGCCTCAAGCAGGGCCTGGGCCGCATCGCCCTGGCGTCGTTCACCAACCCGGCCGGTCTGCAGAAGGCGGGCGGCTCGCTGTTCAGCACCACGGTGAACTCGGGCGACCCGCAGGTCGGCACCGCCGGTGCCGGCGGCCGCGGCACGCTGTCCGCCGGCTCGCTGGAGATGAGCAACGTGGACCTGTCCACGGAGTTCACGCAGCTGATCATCGCCCAGCGCGGCTTCCAGGCGAACTCCCGCGTGATCACCACCTCCGACGAGGTGCTGCAGGAGCTCGTCAACCTCAAGCGCTGACGCGTCAGCCCCGCCGAGGTCGAGGGTTTCGACCGACACGCCGTGCCGACACGCCGGCAGTCGGTGCGAAACCCTCGACCTCGCCCGCAGTTGGGGCGGGTCGATTCGCCCGCCCCAACCGGTCCACGAGGACGTCGCTGCAGCGCGCTGACCTGCGGAGACTACAGTTTGGGAACGTTCTGGACGACACTTTGGGGAATCCCTGCCCACACGTCGAGGACGTTCGCTCCGAGGCTGGTCCGGCGCCCTGCGCAGACTCTCCGAGAGGGCCCGACGAGTCGCCGGAAAGGCTCATCCGCCCGGCCGCACGGCCGATGGGAACGGGTGTACGGCCCACGGAGGGGCCGGGCGGCGATCGCCGCACACGCACCACCAGGGACGGGAAGACCGCTGTGATCATCGTGACGCGCCTGAACGGGGCCCAGTTCGGGGTCAACCCGGACCTGCTCCAGCGCGTCGACAGCGCGCCCGACACCATCCTGACCCTCATCGACGGGACGAAGTACATCGTCCGGGAGTCGATGACGGAGGTCATCGCGCGGGTGAACGAGCACCGCGCGCATCTCCTGGCCCGCGCCCAGGAGATCCAGGCCGCGCCGCACCCCGCCGTCGAGCTGGTCCGGGACACCGGGCCCGGCGACGAGCGGTCCGACGACGACGCGCCGCTCGCCGACACCGTCCCCCTGCGACCCAGGAGCCGCTGACATGGATCCCGCCGGTTTCATCGGCATCGTCGTCGCGTTCGGCGCGATCTTCACCGCCCTCATCCTCGAGGGCGCGGACCCGATGTCGATCTTCCTGCTCCCGCCGCTCATCCTGGTGTGGCTCGGCACCATCGGCGTCGGCATCGCCGGGCACACGATGAAGGACGTCGTCGAGTCCTACAAGGCGGTCCCGCGGGCGTTCCTCAACAAGCGCCCCGACCCGACCGAGACCGTCGACACCCTGGTCGACCTGGCCGACCGCGCGCGGCGCGAGGGCCTGCTGGCGCTCGAGGACGCGGCGAAGGACATCAACGACCCGTTCCTGCGCGGCGGGCTCCAGGCCGCGATCGACGGCACGGACCCCGACGACCTGCGGATCATCCTCGAGGACAAGATCGCGACCAAGCGGACCCGCGAGAAGGTCTGGTCGAAGTACTTCCAGGACATGGGCGGCTACGCGCCGACCATCGGCATCATCGGCACGGTCATCTCCCTGGTGCACGTGCTGGAGAACCTGTCCGACCCGGCCTCGCTGGGCCACTCCATCGCCGCGGCGTTCGTCGCGACCCTCTGGGGCATCCTGTCCGCGAACGTGGTGTGGCTGCCGATCGGCGTCCGCATCAAGCGGTTCTCCGACCTGGAGTGCGCGCAGATGGAGGTCACGCTGGAGGGCCTGCTGGCCGTGCAGGCCGGCGCCAACCCGCGCCTCGTCGGCGAGCGCCTGCGCTCCCTGCTGCCCGACACGCCCGCCGAGAAGAAGGAAGCGGCGTGAGCAGCGGCGGCCACGGGCGCGGTCGCCGCCGGGGCCACGAGGAGGAGGAGCACGTCAACCACGAGCGCTGGCTCGTCTCCTACTCCGACATGATCACGGTCCTCATGGCGCTGTTCATCGTGCTGTTCGCGATCAGCCAGGTGGACCAGGAGAAGTACATCGCCCTGCGCTCCTCGCTCGCCGCCGGGTTCGGCGACGGGTCGATCAGCAGCTCCGCCCTCAACGGCAGCACCGGCGTGCTCGACGGCACCTCCGGCGCGACCGACGGGCCGGAGGCCGGCACCGCCGCGATTGTCGACGCGGACACCGGCCTGGGGGAGCAGGCGTCGAACCCGACGCCCGTGACGGATCCGACCGCGGTGGACGCCTCGGTGCTCGCTGCCGCGCAGGCGGAGGCCGCGCACCTGGAGCAGGTGAAGCAGCACATCCTGGCGGCGCTGAGCAGCCAGGGCCTGCAGGACGCGGTGAGGTTCCGGGTGGACGAGCGCGGGCTGGTGCTCGGGCTGGTCGCCGACGACGTGTTCTTCGCGCAGGGCTCGGCGCAGCTGACGCCCACCGCGATGTCCGTCCTGGACCTGGCGTCCCCGACGCTGGTGGCGCTCCAGGAGCAGATCTCGGTCGAGGGCCACGCCAACACGGTCCCGATCTCCGGACGGTACGCGACCAACTGGGAGCTCTCGTCCGACCGCGCCACCCAGGTGCTCCGGCACATGGTGGAGCGCGACGGCATGCCGGGCTCCCGCATCCAGGCGGTGGGCTACGGCGACACCCGGCCCCTCGTGGCCGGGGGAGGCGACGACGCGATGACCGCCAACCGGCGGGTCGACATGGTGATCCTGAGCGCGGCACCGGAGACGGTCCGTGCGCTGCTGCCCGCGGTGGCAGCCGGTGAGACGACGGGAGGGTAGGGGACGATGCCCATCGAGCAGCGGGTGATCGGCGGCGGCCAGAAGATCGGCGGCGGCAAGATCGGCGGCGGTGCGACCGCCAAGGAGGCCCCGGCGCCCGAGCCGGAGGCCAAGAAGAAGGGCAAGAAGGGCCTGCTCATCGGCATCATCGCCGGGGTGCTGGTCCTGGGCGGCGCGGCCGCCTACTACTTCCTCGGCATGGCCGGGGGCGGGGACGCGGAGGCCGCCGAGCCGCCGCCGGAGCCCGGCGAGGTCGTCGCCGTGGAGCCGATCAGCCTGAACCTCGCGCAGGGCCACTACCTGCGCCTCGGGTTCTCCCTGCAGATGACCGTCGAGGCGGGCGGCCACGGCGCCCCCGACACCGGCAAGGCGGTGGACGCCGCCATCGCGCTGTTCTCCGGCAAGACGGTCGCGGAGATCAGCGACCCGGAGACGCGGGACACCCTCAAGGGGGAGTTCCTGCACCAGCTCGAGGAGCTGTACCACGGAGAGGTGATGGACGTCTACCTGACGAACTACGTGACCCAGTGACGGGCCGCGCGGCGACGCGCGTCCCGTCCGACCTCCCGGCGGCAGCCCTCTGACCAGGGCTGTCGCCGAGCGGTGAACCACGGCGCCACGGAGGGCGCCACATCGCTCCGCAGCACGCCGGCCCACGAGGGGCCGAGGGCGGAGAAGTTCTCGGCGCCGACCGCACGAGACCCCTCACATCACCCGTTCGCGCGCCGATGAGGGTGGGCGTGACGGTCCACACCACGGGTCAGGCCCCGGCGCGCTCGCGCCGGCGCACCCACGCACCCGAGCCCTACGACTTCCGCCGGCCCATGACGATGGCCCGCGAGCACGCCCGCGTGCTCGAGATGGCCTTCGAGACCTTCGCCCGGCAGTGGGGCAACCAGCTCACCGCGCGGCTGCGCGCCATGGCCCAGGTCACCCTGGACGGCCTCGAGCTGCGGACCTACGACGAGTACGTGCGCGGCCTGCCCGGCACGACCGCGATGATGCTCTGCACGATCGAGCAGAGCCGGCAGACCGCCGTCGTCCAGGTCCCGGTCAGCACCACGATGGTGTGGATCGACTACCTGCTCGGCGGGCCCGGCAGCGGCGACGCCCGCGAGGACCGCGAGCTCACCGAGATCGAGCTCACGCTGCTGCGCGGCGTCATGCAGGCCGCCCTCGGCGACCTCGGCTACGCGTTCTCCTCGCTGACGCCCCTGGACGTGACCCTGCGCTCCGTGCAGTACAACCCGCAGTTCGTGCAGGCCGTCCCGGCCTCCGACGCGGTGCTGGTCGCCACGTTCCAGATGCGGGTCGGCGAGCGCGAGGACCTCGCGACCGTCATGTTCCCCGCGGAGCTGCTGCTCGGTGCGGTCCGCCAGGCCGACGGCGCCAGCGGGCGCTCCGCCGAGGACCAGCGCGCCCACGAGGCCGCGGTCCTCGACCTGGAGGCCGCCGTCGAGGACGTGCCGGTCGCCGTCGCGGTCCGGTTCGCGCCCGTCACCGTCCGTCCCCGCGACGTCGTCGACCTGTCCGTCGGCGACGTCGTCCCCCTGTCCCACCCGTCCTCCCAGCCGCTCGACGTGGTCGTGGACGGCGTCGTGCTCGCGCGCGCCGCCGCCGGCAACAACGGGTCCCGGCTCGCCTGCATGGTCGTCACCGTCGAGGAGAAGCACTGATGAACGCCGTCCCCACCGCCGAGGCCACCGAGTCGGCCGTCGCGCTCGCCGCGGCCACCGCCGCCGCCCGCCTGCTGCCCGCGGTCGCCCCGCTGGTGCCCGTCCCGGCCCCCGCGGGCCAGGGTCCCGCCGCCGACGCCCTCGCGGTCGTCGCGTCGTTCGTCGGCCCGAACAGCGCCGACGTGGTGCTCGTCGCCGACGAG
>NZ_RFFI01000016.1 GCF_003696205.1 Cellulomonas triticagri | reverse complement strand
CGCGGCGGCTGCGGCCCCCGCGGCGCCGGGCCGCGGCCTGGGTGCTCGGCGCGGTCGGCCTGCTCGTGGTCGCGGTGGCGCTGTCGGTGCTGGTCGGGGCCAACCCGGTCCCGCCCGGTGACGTGCTGGCCGCGCTGCGCGGCGGCGGCTCCGACACCGCCCGGTTCGTCGTGGGGGAGCAGCGCGTCCCGCGGACGGTCGCCGGGCTCGTCGTCGGCGCCGCGCTCGGCGTCGCCGGGGCGCTCATGCAGGCGTTCACCCGCAACGCGCTGGCCGACCCCGGGCTGCTCGGCGTCAACGCCGGGGCGGCGGTCGCCGTCGCCGTGGGGATCGCGTTCGCCGGGGTGACCGCGCCCGCCGGGTACATGGTGCTCGCGTGCCTCGGGGCCTTCGTCGCCGCCGCGGCCGTGCACGTGCTCGGCGGCGCGGGGGACGCCCGGACACCGCCCGGCCGGCTGGTCGTGACGGGGGTCGCTGTCGGTGCCGTGCTCGCCGGGATCACCACCGGGATCACCCTGACCCACCCGGACGCGTTCGACCGGATGCGCGGGTGGAACGCGGGCAGCCTGCTGGAGCGCGGGCCGCAGGTCGTGCTGCCGGTGCTGCCGCTGGTCGTGGTCGGCCTGCTGCTGGCCGGGTGGTCGGCACGCGGGCTGAACGCGGTCGCGCTCGGGCCCGAGGTCGCCCGGGCCCAGGGGGTCGACGTCCCCCGTACGCGGGTGCTCGTGCTGGTGGCGGTGACGCTGCTCGCGGGTGGGGCCACCGCCGTGGCCGGGCCGATCACGTTCGTCGGGCTGATGGTGCCCCACGCCGTGCGCTGGGTGGTCGGCAGCGACCAGCGCCGGGTGCTCGCGGGCTCCCTCGTCGCCGGGAGCGTGCTCGTGCTGGCCTCCGACGTGGTCGGCCGGGTCGCGGTGCCGCCCGGGGAGATGCCGGTCGGCGTGGTCACCGCCTTCGTCGGTGCGCCGGTGCTGGTCGCGCTCGCCCGGCGCCGGCGGGCGGCGGCGCTGTGAGCCGCACCGGGACGACGCCGGTCGTCCGCGTCACCGGGACCGCCCGCCGCCGGCTGCTCGTCGGCTCCGACCGGTGGCACGCGGGGATCGGCGTCCGGGAGGCCGTGGTCTGCGCGGTCGCCGTGGGCGCGGTGCTCGCCCTGGCCGTCGTCGGGCTCGCCATCGGCGACTTCCCGGTCCCGGTGCGTGACGTCCTCGGGGCGTTCACCGGGCGCACCGAGGGGCTGGCGCGCACGGTGGTCCTGGAGTGGCGGCTGCCGCGGGTCGCCGCCGCCGTCCTGTTCGGCGCCGCGCTGGCCGTCGCGGGCGGCGTGTTCCAGGCGGTCACCCGCAACCCGCTGGCCAGCCCGGACGTGGTGGGCCTGTCCAACGGCGCGTTCACCGGGATGCTCGTCGCCCTGGTGGGCTTCGGCGGGTCGTGGACGGCCCGCACCGGCGGGGCGCTGGTCGGCGGGCTGCTGACCGCGCTGGTCGTCGCGCTGCTGGCCCGCCGGGACGGGTCGCAGGGGTTCCGGCTCATCGTGGTGGGCATCGGGGTGTCGGCCACCCTCGCGGCGTTCAACACCTGGGTGCTGCTGCGGGCGGACCTCGAGACCGCGCTGCTCGCCTCGGCCTGGGGCGCCGGCACCCTGACCACGGCGACCGCGGAGCTGGTGACCCCGGTCGCGTGCTGCGTCGCCGTGCTGCTCGTGCTGGTGGGCGGCCGGTCGGCCGCGCTCGCCCAGCTCGAGCTCGGCGACGACGTCGCGGGCACCACGGGCGTCGACCCGCGCCGGGACCGGGCGGTGCTGCTCCTCGGGGCCGTCGCCCTGGTCAGCGCCGTGACCGCGGTCGCCGGGCCGGTCGCCTTCGTCGCGCTCGCCGCGCCGCAGATCGCCCGGCGGCTGGTCCGCAGCGCCGGGATCCCGCTCGCGGCGAGCGCCGCGACCGGTGCGCTGGTGCTGCTCGGCTCGGACCTGGTCGCCCAGCACGTCGTCCCCCTGGCCGTGCCCGTCGGCGTCGTGACCGTCGTCGTCGGCGGCGCCTACCTGCTCTGGCTGCTGCTCCGCGAGACGAGGACCCCCCGATGACCACGACCGGCCCGGCACCCGCCCTCCCGACCGGCCCGGCGCCCGCCGGCCCGTCGCGCCTGGGGGTCGAGGGCGTCACGCTGCGGTACGACAGCCGCACCGTCAGCACCGACCTGTCCTTCGCGGTCCCCGACGGGTCGTTCACCGTCATCATCGGCCCGAACGCCTGCGGCAAGTCGACGCTGCTGCGCGCGCTGTCCGGGCTGCTGGTGCCGGCGGCGGGGCGGGTCCTGCTGGACGGTGCGCCGCTGCTGTCCTACCCCGCCCGGGAGCGGGCCCGCCGGCTGGCCTTCCTGCCGCAGAGCATGGGGGCACCCGAGGGGATCACCGTCGCGGAGCTCGCCGCGCGCGGGCGGTTCGCGCACCAGCGGGTCCTGCGGCGGTCGTCGCTGGCGGACGCGGAGGCCGTCGACCGGGCGCTGGCCGACACGGGCACCGCCGACCTCGCCGACCGCCGGCTGGACGAGCTGTCCGGCGGGCAGCGCCAGCGGGCGTGGATCGCCATGGTGCTGGCGCAGGAGACCCCGATCGTGCTGCTCGACGAGCCCACGACGTACCTCGACCTCACGCACCAGCTCGAGGTGCTGTCGCTGCTGCACCGCCTCCGGCTCGCCGGCCGCACCGTGGTGGCCGTGCTCCACGACCTGAACCACGCCGCGCGGTACGCCTCGCACCTGGTCGCCATGGCGGACGGCCGCGTGGTCGCGCAGGGCGAACCCGACCAGGTCGTCACGCCCGCACTGGTCCGGGACGTGTTCGGCCTCGAGTCGACGGTCGTGCCGGACCCGGTGACCGGCGGCCCGCTGGTGGTGCCGGCGGACACGCGCTGACCGGTGCGCCCGGTCCGCAGCAGCGCCCACACGTTCTGCGCCGCGACGTCGCTCGCGGTCCTCGGGCGTCGTCACAGGTCGGTCGTCCCCTCCGGGGCGGTCGGGCGGGGTGGCACCTGCGCGGTCGGGCCCACCACCGGGTGCCAGCACACACCCCGCACGACCGGTCCGGCGGTCAGCCCCGTCGCGGTCGCGCCGGGACCAGGCCGTCGGCCTCGTAGCGGTCGAAGAGGTCCAGGAACGCCTGCTCGGTGCTGACGTACGCGCGGAACCCGGCGAGGCGGCTCTTCGTCATGTCGGCGAGCACCTCGACCTCGACGCCGAGGTCGCTGTCGGTGTGCCAGAACGAGGCGGCGCGGTCCAGGCGCGGCTCGCGCAGGCCGTGCGTGGCGGCCATCCGCGCCCAGAGCGCCTCCTTGTCCGCCATCTGCTCGACCAGCGGCCGCGGGGTGGCGGTGGGGCCCTCCCAGGTGACGCCGAGCGCGTCGGCGAGGCGGGGCCAGAGCCACCGCCACCGGAACACCTCGCCGTTCGTGACGTTCCACGCCTCGTTCCCGACACCGGGGGTGGTCGAGGCCCAGATCATCTGGTCGGCGACGACGCTCGAGTCCGACATGTCCGTCAGGCAGTTCCAGACGGTCTCCGTGCCGGGGAACACCAGCGGGGTGGACGTCTCCCGGGCGATCGCGGCCTGCACGGCGAGGGTGAGCGCGAAGTTCATCGCGTTCCCTACGGCGTGCCCGGTGACGGTGTGCGCCCGGTGGACGCTCCAGGTGAAGCCGTCACGGGCGGCCGCGGCGAACAGCTCGTCCTCCTGCGCGTAGTAGAAGTTCGGCACGTCGAGCCGCTCGGACTCCTCCCGGAACGGCGTCTCCCGCATCTCGCCGGTGCCGAACGCCTCGAACGGCCCCATGTAGTGCTTGAGCCCGGTCATCAGCGCGACGTGCCGCACGGAGCGGGCCGGCGCGAGCGCGTCGAGCAGGTGGCGGACCATCTGCCCGTTGACGCGGATGTTCTCCGCCTCGGTGTCCTGCCGCGACCACGCGGTGACGTACACGTGGGTGGGCCGCAGGTCGGCCAGGGCCCGCACGGTCGCGGCGGCGTCCTGCAGGTCGGCGAGCACGGGTCGCACCCCGTCCGGCAGGTCGTGGGCCGAGCGCGACAGCCCGAGCACCTCCCAGTCGTCGCGCGCCGCGAGCCGGCTCGCGATCTCCGCGCCGATGATGCCGTTCACCCCGACGACGAGCGCCCGGTAGTCGGCCATGTGTCCTCCTCAGCAGATCGTGCGCCCGCACGGTGGTGCGGGCGGCGACGCCAGTCTCGGGAGCCCGCCGCCGGTGCAGCCAGACCCCCGTGCAGCGGGGGACCGCGGTGCGTACCACTGCGGGGGACAGGCTCCCCGCGGGGCTGGTGCGTAGCCTGGATGGCATGAGCAGCCCGGCCCGTGCGCGCAGCCTCGGCGAGTTCCTCGCGTCGCGGCGCGCGGCGCTGTCCCCGGACGACGCGGGGGTCGAGAGCTGGGGGCGGCGTCGCCGGGTGCCCGGCCTGCGGCGCGAGGAGGTGGCCCACCTCGCGGGGGTGTCGGTCGCGTACTACACCCGCCTCGAGCAGGGCCACGCGCGGAACGCCTCGGACGAGGTGCTGCTCGCCGTCGCCCGGGCGCTGCGCCTGTCGCGGACGGAGACCGAGCACCTGCTCGACCTGGCCAGGCCGGCGCTCGTGCGGGCGGCGCCCCGGGTCCGCCCCGAGC
This sequence comes from Cellulomonas triticagri, assembly GCF_003696205.1. GTDB lineage: Bacteria > Actinomycetota > Actinomycetes > Actinomycetales > Cellulomonadaceae > Cellulomonas > Cellulomonas triticagri. Next base: position 42,704 of record NZ_RFFI01000016.1, on the reverse strand, counting down.
GCCCGCACCCGCTGTCGCTGGCGATGCTGGAGGCGCTCGGGGACCGGCCGGCGGTGCTGCTGGGTCGGCGCAACGACGCGCTCGGCTGGACCCGCACGGGCCACGCCCTGCTCGCCCCGCACCTCCCCTTCGACACGACCGACCCGCGGACCAGGCCCTCGCTGCCCCGGCTGCTGTTTCTCGACCCGCACACCCGGGCGGCCCACCTCGACTGGGAGGAGGAGGCGCGCCGGTACGTCGCGTACCTCCGCCTGATCAGCGGGAAGTACCCGGACGACACGCGGCTGGCGGAGCTCGTCGGGGAGCTCTGCATGAAGGACGACGACTTCGCGGAGTTCTGGGCGTCCGGCCAGGTCCGCGCCTGCACCGGTGGCACGAAGCGCTTCCGGCACCCCCTGGTCGGCGCCCTGACGCTGGACTTCCAGGTGTGGTTGCAGGCCGACGCACCCGACCACCGGCTCGAGGTCTACAGCCCGGCCGACGAGCCGTCCGCCGACGCGCTGGCCCTTCTCGGGACGCTCGTCCACGGGTCGGACGAGCCCGCTCGCGGCGACGCGCCCAGCCGGGCAGGGGCCGCGCGCTGACCTCGTTCGCGGCCCGTTGGTCCTGAGGTGGTCGCGGCGGAGCGGACGTCCGCGTCGCGGCTGCCGGAGGGGCGCTCCGCCGAGGTGGACGACGCGCAGGCGGTGCTCACGGCTCTCGGCGGCTGACCAGGTGACCCGCGCCTACCCTCCCAGCCGGACCGGGTCCGGCAGCCCGCCGTACAGGACCCCGTCCCGCACGGTCACGTACCCGCCGGCCTCGGGCGGCAGCGTGGTGCTCCACTGCGCGTCGCCGGACGTCAGCGACCACGCCCGCAGCACGCCCTCCGTGCCGTCGCTGCCGGTGGGCTCCGCGAGCAGGAGCGCGCGCCCGTCGGTGAGCGGTTGCAGCCACGTGCCGAGCTGCGTCGGCCCGGGTTCCCCGCCCGGGTGGCGCGGGCTGCGCCACACCTCCCGGCCGTCGCGGGCGTCGACGGCCCAGACGTCCTCGGCGTCGGCGCCGTAGAGGACGTCGTGCAGCAGCAGCACCGACCCGTAGGCCGCACCCCGCACGGGGTACTCCCAGGCGGTCTCGCCAGTGGCGGCGTCGACGGCTCGGACCCGCCGGCCTTCCTCCGACGTGTCCACCAGCAGGTCCAGCGCGGGGACGCTGCCGTCGTCCAGGCCGAACGTGACCGGCTCCCCGGCGGTCGCGACGTCGAACCGCCCGTCCGCGCCGTGCAGGTGGCTGGTGCGGCCCCGGTCCGACGACGAGACCAGGCGCTCGCCCCGTCCCACCCAGACCTGTCCCGAGGTGACCTCGACGCTGCCGTCCGACCGGCGCAGCGACCACGCGTGGCCACCGAGACCTGCGACGACGTGCCGCTCCGTCACCTGCAGACTCGGCGACGGCGACCCGCCGATCTCCAGCGCGCCGGTCACCACCGGCAGGTCCACCGACCACCGCTCGTCGCCCGTCGCGGGGTCCTCCGCCGCCACCCGCACGACGTCCTCGACGAGCTCCGCCCGCACCAGGACGTCCTCGACCACGAACGCCGTGGCGACCGGTGCGAGCTCGCGCTCCGCTGTGACCTCCCCGGTCCTGGCGTCCACGGTGAGCAGCCGGGACCGCACCGGCGCGCCCAGCTGCCAGGAGTCGTCGCCGACCTCCTGCGTCGGGGCGTCCTGGACGAAACAGGTCACCGCGTCACCCGCCGGGTCCCCGACCGTGCACCAGGGCGGCTGCACCGACCGCAGCGCGGCGGCCTCCTCGGGCGACTCCACCGGGCTGCGCCACACGACCGCGCCCGAGGAGACGTCGACGCCCTCGACCGCGCGCGGCTGCCCCGAGTCCGTCGAGGCGCTCCCCACGCGGACACCCTCCACGACGGCACCCGGCTCGTTCCACACGAGGTCCGGGTCCGCCGCGGAGACCGGCAACGCGGGGCCGACGTCGTACCCGACCACCTCGGGGTGTCCCCGCGCGGCCGCGACCCGAGCACGGGCCCGGGCGTCGTGCAGCACCTGGCTGCCCACCACGACCGCGACCAGCACCAGGGCGACGGGCCACCAGCGCAGCAGCCTCCGGCGCCGCCGGGCCACGTCCGGGCCGGGCTCCGGCGCGCCGGGCGGGACGTCGGCCGGGGCGTCGACCTCGACGTCCCGCATCCCCTCGGCGCGGCCCATGTCCGCACCGTAGTGCGGGGGAGACCGCCGGCGGGCGGGTTCCGGCACGCGGGTGGTGTGGCACCCTGATCCGCGCCGACCGATCCCGCCGCGCCAGCCCCGAGGAGTCCCCGTGACCGACGTCCTGCTGCGGGTCGTGCTGCCGGTCGTCGGCGGCCTGCTGCTCGTGTGGCTGGTCCTGGTGGTGGCCCTGTGGGTCGCGCGCCCGGGGACGACGACGCTGCGCGACGCGCTGCGGCTGCTGCCGGACGTGGCCCGCATGGTGCGGGGCGTCGCCACCGACCGGGCGGTGCCGCGTGGGTGCCGGGTCGCGCTGTGGCTGCTGCTCGCGTACCTCGCGTCCCCGGTGGACCTGGTCCCCGACGTGGTGCCGGTGCTCGGCTGGGCGGACGACGCGGTGGTGGTCGTGCTCGTCCTGCGCGCGGTCGCCCGCCGCGCGGGCGCGGACACCCTGACCCGCCACTGGCCGGGCTCCGCGGAGGGCCTGGCGGTGGTCCTGCGCCTCGCGGGCGTCGCCGCCCGGCCGACGCCGTCCGCCCCCACCACCCTCGATCACGGGGAGCCGGTGCGGGAGCCGTAGGCGTCGCCCCGCGGTCCCCGTGCCGCCACCCGTGCACGTGGGGCGGCACGAGGACGGTGGGGACTCGCGCGTCGCGTCAGGGGATGATCGCGAACGCGTCGATCTCGACCAGCATCTCCTCGCGCGGGAGCTCGACCATGACCGTGGTGCGGGCGGGCAGGACGCCGCCGGGGGAGTGCGCCTCGACGAAGGCGCCGTAGGCCTCGTTCATGGCCGCGAAGTCCTCGCGGGTGGTCAGGTAGACGCGCAGCATGACGACGTCGTCGAACGTCGCCCCGGACGCCTCCACGATCGCGCGCACGTTCTCCAGCGTGCGGGTGGTCTGCGCCGCGACGTCGCCCGGGTGGAGGTACTCGCCGGTGGCGGGGTCGACGGGGCCCTGCCCGGAGACCTGCACGAACGGCCCGGTGCGGACCCCCTGGTGGAAGGTGTGCGCGGGCGCCGGGGCGTCGGGGGTGGACACGGGGGTCTTGGCGGTGGTCATGCCTGCTCCTGAGAGGGTCGGGGCTGTGCGGCGTCGTCCGCCACGGCGAGCGCGAGCTCGCAGAACATCGAGTCCGCCCACGAGAACCACGGGCGGGAGAACTGGGTCGGGTCGGACGGGTCGAAGGACTCGTGCACCTGCCCGGTGCCGCCGTCGGTGTCGGCGATGAGGTGCAGCAGCCGCACCCGGTCGGCCGGCGTCCCGACCAGCCCCTCGACGGCGAGCGCGATGGGCCACACCCGCCCGGGCTTCGTGTGCGGGCTGCCGACCCCGGCGGCCACGGTCCCGGAGTAGTAGTACGGGTTGTCCGGGCTGAGCACGAACCGCCGGGTGGCCTCCCACACGCCCCGGTCGAGGACGTCGGGCGCGATCAGCGGCAGCGACAACAGGGACGGGGTGTTGGCGTCGTCCATCAGCAGCACACCGCCGAGCCCGTCGACCTCGTACGCGTAGACGTCCTCGCCGCCCGGCCCGGGCACGACCCCGTGCTTGGCGACCCCGGCGGTGAGCTCGCGCGACAGCGTCCGGGCGTCCTCGACCAGGGCGGTGTCCCGGTAGACCTCGGCGGCGATGTCGGCGACGGCGAGCAGCGCCTGCGCGGCGAACAGGTTCGCGGGCACGTTGTACCCGTAGGTGCAGGCGTCGTCGGACGGCCGGAACCCGCTCCACGTCATCCCGGTGACGGCGACCGGGGTGCCCCGGCCGTCGCGGGCGAGCGTCTCGGTGGGGATGGTCGTCGCCCGGGAGAACCGGTAGGGCGACTCGTCGTGCCGCTGCTCGGCGCGCAGCTGCCGGACCACGGTCCGCAGCACGTCGTGCGCGCGGGCGTCGAACACGTCCGTGCGGCCGGTGGAGCGCCACAGCCGGTGCGCGAGCGTCACGGGGTAGGCGAGGGAGTCGACCTCGTACTTCTGCTCCCACACGTGCGGGTCGTCGCAGACGTCCTCGGGGTCGTAGTGCGCGCCGGTGGGCCCGTCGTTGAACGCGTTGGCGTACGGGTCGTGGGCGAGCTGCGCGAGCTGGCGCCGCACGACGGCCGCGACGAGGTCGGCCAGCGGCGGGCAGTCCGCGAGGAACCGCAGGTACGGGGTGAGCTGCGTGGTGGAGTCCCGCAGCCACATCGCGGGGATGTCCCCGGTGATGACGAACGCGGTGCCGTCCTCGCCGAGGGTCACGGTGTCGGTCAGGGTGCGGCGCAGGGCCGCGCCCACCATGTCGCCGATGCGGTCCCCGGCGGCGGCGCGGACCCGGGCGGCGGCCGCGTCGACCACCTCCGAGACGGCCGGGTCGAGCGTGGTCGTCAGCGTTCCCACGGGGTGGTGCCTTCCTGGTCGGTGACCCGCACGGCGGCGGTGCCGGCGGGGGCGTCGGGGTCGGGCGTGCACCACGCCGCCACGGTGACGGGCACCGCGACCGGCGACCCGTCGGCCCACGAGCCGAGCGCGTCCAGGCCCAGCGGGTACGTGAGCGCGACCGACCCGCCGGGTGCGACGGTGGCGTGCTGCACCCCCAGGAGACCACGGCGGCGGGGTCGGATGCCGCGCTCGCGGCGCTGACCCCACAGCGGGACGGGCAGCGTGACGGTCCGTGGGCCGTCGTTGCGGACGTCCACGGTGAGGGTCGCGGTCGCCCCGTCGGCGAGCGCGGCGGCCGTGACCGACACCGTGTCCTCACGCAGCGTCGCGGTCACGCCGGGCGCGTGGGCGGTGCCGAGCACCCACCCGCGCACCTCCTTGGCGTCCACGTAGCCGCGCGCCGTCTCCCGGCGCTCGTCGTGCGCGACCGGCATGACGCCGTCGGCGCTCGGGAACGTCGCGGGCAGCCGCCCCGGCGCGGTCCCGGTGAGCAGCGCCTCCGCGACGGCCTCGCCGCCGCGCGGTCCGGGGAACGGCACCACGAGCAGCGCGTCGACCAGGGGGGTGAGCGCGGTCAGCACCCGGGGTCGCCCGTCGAGCACGACGCCCACCACGGGTCGTCCGGCGGCCCGGGCGGCGCGCGCCACGGCGATCTGCGCCTCGGGCAGCGCGACCGACGCCAGGTCGACGCCCTCGCCGTTCGTGGTGTCGGGGGCGGGGCCCTCGACGGCGCCGTTGTCGGCGAACTCGTCGTCGTAGCCGCGCCGGCTGGTGCCGCCGAGCACGACCACGGTGACGTCCGCCGCCGCGCACGCGTCGCGCACGGCGTCCAGCGCGGCCGGGTCGTCGAGCGGGCCGCGCAGCCGGCTGCCGGGGGCGTGCCGCACGCGGTCCGCCCCGAGCCGGTCGCGCAGCGCGGACAGCACGGTCGACGCCTCCGAGTCGGGGTCGGGGCGCGGCGGCGTGTAGTCGCCGAGCTGCGCGTCGAGGTCGTCGGCGTTCGGGCCGACCACGGCGACGGTCGCGTCCGCGCGCAGGGGCAGCACGCCCTCGTCGTGCAGCAGCACGACGGACTGCCGGGCGGCCCGGGCGAGCAGGGCGATCCGCTCGCGTCCGGCCTCGCTCGTCGGGGACGTCGCGGGCGCCTGCGGCCGCACGTCGAGGCCACCCGGCAGCCCGGCCGACCCGGTGGCCGGTGCGGCAGGGGAGTCCGGGCCGAGCAGCCCGATGCGGCGCTTCAGCGCGAGCACCCGGTCCACGGCCCGGTCCAGCACGGCCTCCGCGACCAGCCCGCGGTCCAGCGCCTCCTCGACGTGCGTGTACGCCTCGTCCCACAGGCTGAGGTCCACCCCGGCCTCCAGCGCCAGCGCCGCGGCCGACGCCGGGTCGGGCGCGCTGTCCCGCAGCCGGTCGATCGCGGTGCCGTCGGCCATCACCAGGCCGTCCCAGCCCCACCGCTCGCGGATCGTCCCGGTGAGCAGGTCGCGGTTCGCGCTGCACGGCACGCCGTCGACGTCGTTGTACGCGGCCATGTACCCGGCGACCCCGACGCGGGCGGCGGCGTGCGCGGGCCGCAGGTGGATCTCGCCGAGCTCCCGCCGCCCGATGGGCGCGCCGGAGCCGTTGCGCCCGCCGACGCCCGCACCCTGCCCGGCGAGGTGCTTCGCGACGACGGCCACGTGCGCGGCGTCGATGGCGTCCGCGCCGGAGGTCGTGCCCTGCATCCCGCGGACGGTGGCCTCGACCAGCAGCGCGGCGAGCGCCGGGTCCTCGGAGAAGCACTCCTCGGCCCGCCCCCAGCGGGGGTCGCGGAGCACGTCGAGGCCGGACACCAGCGCGACGTGCGTGCCCCGGGCGCGCACCTCGGCGGCGACCAGCGCGGCGAGGTCGTGCGCGAGGTCGACGTCCATGCCCGCGCCGAGCGCGAGGTTGACCGGCAGCGTCGTCCCGCCGAGGGCCTGGAGCCCGTGCGGGACCTCCTCGACGAACAGCACCGGCAGCCCGTCCCCGTACCGGGTGACGTGCTCCTGCACCGCGGCGTACGCCTCGGCGCTGCGCTCCGGCGGGATGCCGTCCGCCCAGCGCACCGCCGACCACGGGTCCGCGCGCAGCACGCCGTACAGCGCGCCGAGCCCGCCCCAGCGGTCCACCTCGCGCCGCAGCACGTCGGTGACCCGCGGCGCGCCGTCGACCCAGCGCACCGCCTCCCAGCCCTTGAGCCGCTGGTTGACCTGCCCGATCCGCGTCCGCAGCGGCAGCGCCGCTGCGTCGACCGTGGTGGTGCCCGTCGTCATCCCTTGACCGCTCCCGACAGCAGCGCGCGCTGCATCTGCTTCTGCAGCACCGAGTACACCAGGTACACCGGCAGCAGCGTGACCAGCGTGCCCGCCATCAGCACGCCGTAGTCGGTGCCCGCATCGACCTTCAGCGTCGGCAGGGCGACCTGGATGGTGCGCTGCGCGGTGTCCGGGCCGATGAGGATGAGCGGGTACAGGTACGCGTTCCAGAACGACAGGAAGTTCAGCAGCAGCACGGTCGCGATGCCGGGCACGCAGATCGGCAGGTACACCTGCCGCAGCACCTGCAACGACGTCGCGCCGTCCATCGACGCGGCCTCCTCCAGCTCGCGCGGGATGGTCCGCATGAACGACGTGAGGATCACGACCGACAGCGGCAGGGCCGTCGCGGGCAGCAGGAACACCACGAACGTCCGGGTGTGGAACAGCCCCAGCGCGGCGGCGAGCAGGAACGTCGGGAACAGCGCCGCGAACGACGGGATGAGGAACCCGAGCGCGAACACCCCCTCGACGACCTTGCCCGCGCGCCCCGTGGACCGGGCGAGCGCGAAGGACGCGGGCAGCGCGAGCAGCAGCGTCAGCGCCAGGGCGGCGACGGTGGTGATGGCGGAGTTCGCGACCGCGAGGCCGAGGTCGGCCTGCCGGATCGCGGTGGTGACGTTCGACAGGTCCCAGTCGGTCGGCAGCGTCAGCGGGGACTCGAAGATCTGCTCGTTCGACTTGAACGCCGAGACGACGAAGAAGTACAGCGGGACCAGCAGCAGCGCGGCGTACAGCCACGCGAGCGTGCCGCTGGTGAGCGAGCCGATGCGGTCCCGCAGGGGGAGGGCGGTGGTGCGCCGGGCCATGGCGGTCTCCTCGGGGGTCAGTGGGTGGCGCGCAGGACGCGGCGGATGGTGCCCATGCCGATCAGGCCGATCACGAAGAGGATCACGCCGACCGCCTGGCTGTAGCCGAGGTCCGCCTCCACGAAGGCCTTCTGGTAGATCAGGTACGCGAGCGTCGTCGTCTCGGTGCCCGGTCCGCCCTGGGTCAGCAGCAGCACGTTCTGCGCGGAGTTGAACAGCAGCGACAGGAACTGCAGCATCGTCACGACGCCGATGAACTCCCGCGCGATCGGCCAGTACATCCGCCACGCGATGCGCCAGTCGCCCGCGCCGTCGATCCGGGCGGCCTGCACGATCTCCCCGTCCACGCCGTCCAGGCGGGCGGCGATCAGCACCGCCGAGTAGCCGATGCCGCTCCACAGCTCGACCGCGATGATCGCGCCCAGCGCCGTCGACGGGTCCGCGAGCCAGGCGGTGCCCTCGACGCCGAGCGGCCGCAGCACGCCGTTCACCAGGCCGTCCGGGTTGAGCATCGTGTAGAAGAGCATCGCCGTCGCGGGCGCCGAGATCAGCGCGGGGATGAACAGCAGGTACCGCAGCACCCCGTGCCCGCGCGGCTTCTGCACGACGTAGAACGCCAGCAGGAACGCCAGCACGATCATGACCGGCAGCCCGACCACGATCTGCACCGCGGAGTTCCGCACCGCCGCCCAGAACGTCTCGTCCGCGAACACGGTCTGGAAGTTCGCCAGCCCCGCCCAGGACGGCGTGACCAGCATGCCCGGCCAGGACAGGAAGGCGATGACCAGCATCGCCACCACCGGGCCGATCATGAACACCGCGTACCAGACCAGCGCGGGCAGGGCGAGGCCGGGGAAGCGCTCGCGGACGGTGCCGCGACGCCGGCGCGCGGGCGGGTCGGTGGGGAAGTGGGGGGAGGTGCGGACGGCGGCGTCGGCGACGGCGGTCATGGGGGATCCCTTCGGCGGCGGGGGCCGGTCAGGCCGAGGCGTAGGACTTCTCGAACGTGTCGACGATCCGCTCGGCGGACGCGGAGCCGTAGGCCATCGCGGTCGCGCGGATCATCGGCTCGAACACGGAGTCGGGGATGAGCAGGTCGGGCAGCATCACGTGGCTGACGTCGGCGTCGGTGAGCCGGGACGCCTGCGCGACCAGCGGGAAGTCCTGGGACACGGTGTCGGTGACCCGGTTCATGTCGCGCCCGGAGCCGAGGATGAACGCGTCGGTGACGGACTCGGAGTACAGCTCCTGCACGAACGGCTTGATCAGGTCGAGCCGGGAGCGCCCGTTCTCGCTGATCCAGATGCCGTGCCCGTTGTACGACGTGATGACGCTCGGCCGCTCGATGACGCCGCCCGAGGACGGCACGGGCCAGCCGCCCACGGTGACCTCGGCCGCGCGCTCGGCGGGGACCAGGGCCAGCGCGGAGGACATCGCCGGGACGACGGCGGCCTTGCGGGTGTTGAACTGCGTGAGCTCGGAGTCCGAGGTGTAGCCCTGGACGTCGTCCACGAACACCCCGGCGTCGCGCAGGTCCACGAAGTGCTGCACCCCGGCGAGCGCCCCGGGCGACTCGGAGATCTTCCCGGTCGAGAACACCGTGCGGGCCTCGTCCTGCGTGACGAAGCCCTGGAGGATCTGCAGGAAGAGCTTCTGGCCGCTCCAGTCGGACCCGCCGACCGTGACCGGGCCGGTGCCCGCGCTGCGCAGGGCGTCGGCCGCCGCGATGAGCTCGTCCGACGTCGTCGGGATGCTGCCGACGCCCGCCTCCTCGAGCAGGGCGGTGTTGAAGGAGACCGGCCAGTTGGTCCGGGTGAACGGGAACGCCCGCAGCCGGCCCTGCTCGTCGGTCCACTCGGCCACGGCCTCGGGGAGGATCTTGTCCCGCAGGTCCCACTCGTCGAGCAGGTCCATCACGTCGATGGTGGCGCCCGCTCCGGTCCAGCCGAGGGTGCGGCCCATCATGTTGACCACCGCGACGTCGGCCTCCTTGCCGGCGAGCGAGGACGTCTCGAAGACGATGGGCAGGTCGGAGCCGTTCTTGAGCTGGGCGACGGTGCGCCCGGTGCGCCGCTGGTAGGCGGCGACCACGTCCGCGAACACCTGCGCGCCGGAGACGGCGCCGCTGAGCTGGGTGTGCACGGAGATCGAGCGCGGCCCGCTGGAGGCGGGGGTCAGGGCCCCGCAGCTCGCGAGCAGCGGCGTGAGGACCGCCCCGCCGAACGCGGCCTTGAGCACGGTGCGCCTGCTGACGCCGTTGGTCACTGGTCCTCCCTGGAAGCTGCGGTGCGTCGTTCGGGGGAGGCGGGAGAGCCCCGCCGCCGCGGTCGTGTAAAGCGGTACACATTCGCGATTGCCGAGGAACGTATACCGCTTTACAGACGGTGGTCAACCCTCGTAACCTCGGACGCACCATGACTGCAACACGACCGAAACGCGTGACGATCGCGGACGTCGCCCGCCGGGCCGGCGTCTCGCCGTCGGCGGTGTCCCACGCCTTCAACGGACGCCCCAACGTCTCCGAGGCGACCGCAGCGCGCATCCGGGCGGCCGCCGACGAGCTGTCCTGGCGCCCCAACTACGCCAGCCGCAAGGTCTCCGGCCAGGGCGGGCGCAGCCTCGGGCTGGTCATCGCCCGGGCGAGCGACACCTTCGGCCGCGACCCGTTCTTCATGCGGCTGCTGGCGGGCCTCACCGAGCCGCTGTCCGACCTCGGCTGGTCGCTGTCGCTGACCCTCGTGCGGGCCGACGAGGAGGAGGACGTCTACCGGCAGTGGTGGAGCGAGCAGCGGGTCGACGCGTTCCTGCTGGTCGACGTCCGCGAGGACGACCCCCGCCTCGCCCTGGTCGCCGGGCTCGGCGCCCCGGCCGTGCTCCTGGGTGCCCCGGTGTCCGACGCGGTCCCGGCCGTGACCGTCGGCGACGAGAGCGCGTTCGCCATCGTCGTCGGGCACCTCGCCGACCTCGGGCACCGCGCGGTCGCCCGTGTCACCGACGCTCCCGGCCTCGCGCACACCCGTGCCCGGGACACCCGGTTCGCCGAGGCCGCCGCCGAGCGCGGGCTCGGCGCCGCCTCGCTGGCCTGGCACCCGGACGTCGCCGACCCCGTCGCGGACCTGCTCGCGCGCCTGGACGGCGCCACCGCCCTCGTCGTGGACTCCGAGTCCATCGCGGCCGAGATCGTCGCGCACGCCCCCGAGGTCGGCGTCGCCGTGCCCGCGCAGCTGTCCGTCGTCGCCTGGGAGGACTCCTGGGTGTCGACCCTGGTCCGCCCCCGGCTCACCGCGTTCGACGCGCCCGTGGAGGAGAGCGCCCGCACCGCCGTCGCCCTGCTCGAGCGCCTGGTGCGCGGCGAGCCCGCCACCTCCCAGACCGTCAGCGGTCGCCGCCTGGTGGTGCGCGACTCCACGGCCCCCGCACCCCGGTAACCCCGAGAGGACCCCACCGTGACCCCTGCTCCCGCCCGCACGCCCCGCTTCGGCGTCAACTACACCCCGTCGCAGGACTGGATGTTCCAGTGGACGGCCGTCGACCCCGACGTGGTCCGCCGGGACTTCGCGGCCATCGCCGCGCTCGGCGTCGACCACGTCCGGGTGTTCCCGCTGTGGCCGGTGCTCCAGCCCAACCGCACGCTGATCCGCCGCCGGGCGCTGGACGACATCGCGCTCGTCGTGGACCTCGCGGCCGAGGTCGGGCTGGACGTCGCCGTGGACGTGATCCAGGGGCACATGTCCGGCTTCGACTTCGTGCCCGCGTGGCTGGTCAACTGGCACGACGGCAACATGTTCACCGACCAGCCCGCCGTCGAGGCGCAGGCCGCCCTCGTCGCCGCCGTGTACGACGCGGTGCGCGACCGGCCGAACTTCCTCGGGCTGACCCTCGGCAACGAGGTCAACCAGTTCCAGCCGCCGAACCCCGCCGCGATGCCCGCGACCTCGCCGCAGGTGACGCACTGGCTGACGTCCCTGCTGGACGGTCCGGTGGACCGCGACCCCCGGCACGTCGTCACCCACTCCGAGAACGACCACCTCTGGTACCGCGACGAGCACCCGTTCCTGCCCGTGCACGCCTCCCGCCTCGGGGACATGACCACCGTGCACTCGTGGATCTTCAACGGAACCGCCGCCCGGTACGGCGCGCTGTCCCCGCAGTCGGTGCGGCACGCCGAGTGGATGGTCGAGCTCTCCAAGGCGTTCGCCACCGACCCGGGACGCCAGGTCTGGCTGCAGGAGGTCGGGGCGCCGTCCATGAACCTCGCCGAGGCCGAGATGCCGGAGTTCTGCACCCGCACCATCGAGGCGGCGCTCACCGCCCCCGACCTGTACGCCGTCACCTGGTGGTGCTCGCACGACGTGTCCCGCGACCTCGCGGACTACAAGGACCTCGAGTACTCGCTCGGGCTGCTCGACACCGGGAACCGGGTCAAGCCGCTCGGTCGCCGGTTCGCGGAGGTCGTCGCCGAGGCGAGGCGCGGCGCGCTGCCGCTCGCCCAGCCGCGGACCGTGGGCGTCGTCGTCGAGGTCGACGCGGACGACAAGCCGCTGTCCCGGCCGTCGCTGGCGCCCGGCGGTGCCGTGTTCGAGCTCTGGCACGACCTGCGCGAGCGCGGGGCCGCCGTCACCGTGGTCACCTCGACGACCGCCGCGGACGCGACCGCCCTCGCAGCACGGGGGGTGGACGAGCTCGTCCGGGCGGAGGTGCACTGACGGCATGGAGACGTACAAGGGAGTACCGCTCGGGGCGACGCCGGCCGACGTGGCCGCGTGGCCGCTCGACCGCCCCGCGCTCGCCGGGATGCCCACCCCGCTGGTGACGCTCAGCGAGGCCGCCGTGGCGCACAACGTCGCGACGATGGCCGCGTGGTGCGCGGCCGCCGGGGTGGACCTCGCCCCGCACGGCAAGACCACCATGAGCCGGGTGCTGTGGGAGCAGCAGCTCGCCGCCGGGGCGTGGGGCATCACCGTCGCGACGCCGTGGCAGGCGTCCGTCGCGCTCGGCTGGGGAGTGCCGCGGGTGCAGCTCGCGAACGCGCTGGTCCAGCCCGCGGCGCTGCGGGCGCTCGCCCCCGACGTCGGGCGGCTGCTCGTGTGGTCCGACTCCGTGCGCGGGGTGCGGATCATGCACGACGCGCTCACCGCCGCCGGGGCGACCGAGCCGCTGGGGGTGCTGGTCGAGCTCGGCGCCCCCGGGGGTCGCACCGGGGCCCGCACCCGGTCCGCGGCGCTGGACGTCGCCCGGGCCGTGGCGGACTCGCCGGTGCTGCGGCTCGCCGGGGTCGCCGGGTACGAGGGGGCGCTCGCGCACGACGCGGGTCCGGCCTCGCTCGAGACGGTCCGCGGGTACCTGGCGGACCTCGGCGCGCTGCACGACGCCCTCGGCGACCTGTATCCCGACGACGGCGAGGTGGTCGTCACCGCCGGGGGCAGCGCCTACTTCGACGCCGTCGCCGACGTGCTCGCCACCCGGCACGACCCCGCGGGCGAGCGCGGGCGCCCCACCCGGGTGCTGCTGCGCTCCGGGGCGTACGTCGTGCACGACGACGGGTTCTACCGGGGCATCAGCCCGCTGTCCCGCGGCGCCGGGACGCCCCTGCGCGCCGCGCTGCACGGCTGGGCGACCGTGGTGTCCCGGCCCGAGCCGGACCTCGTGCTCCTCGACGCGGGCAAGCGCGACCTCGCGTACGACGAGGGGCTGCCCGAAGCGCAGGGCGTGCGCCGGTTCGGGGAGTCGGCGCTGGAGCCGCTGCCCGGGGCGCGGGTCACGGCGATGAACGACCAGCACACCTTCCTGTCCGTCCCCGCCGACGCGGCCGTGGACGTGGGCGACGTGGTCCGGCTCGGGCTGTCGCACCCCTGCACGACCTTCGACAAGTGGCGCGGGATCGTCACCGTCGACGACGACCGGTCGCCCGACCCGCGCGTCACCGGCCTGGTCGAGACGGCGTTCGGGTGACCGACCTGCTGCTGCGCGGCGGGCTCGTCGTGGACGGCACCGGGGCCGAGCCGGTCACCGGGGACGTGCTGGTGCGCGACGGGCGGATCGCCGCCGTCGGGGGACGGCTCGATCCGCGGGGTGCGCGGGTCGTGGACGCCGACGGGCTCGCGGTCGCGCCCGGGTTCGTCGACATGCACGCGCACTCCGACCTCGCCGTCCTCGCCGACGGCGACCACCTCGCCAAGACCGCGCAGGGCGTCACCACCGAGGTGCTCGGCCAGGACGGCCTGTCGTACGCGCCCGTCACCGACACCACCATGGCGCTGGTCCGCGAGCAGATCGCGGGCTGGAACGGAACCCCCGACGTCGGCTACGGCTGGCGGACCGTCGCGGAGTACCTGGCCGAGGTGGACCGGCGGGGGAGCGCCACCAACGTCGCCTACCTGCTGCCCCAGGGCACCATCCGGATGTCCGTCGTCGGCACCGACGACCGGCGCGCCACGTCCACCGAGATCGACGCCATGCGCGCCGAGGTCGACCGGGGGATGCGCGAGGGCGCGTTCGGGATGTCGTCCGGGCTCACCTACGTGCCCGGGATGTTCGCCGACACCGCCGAGCTCGTCGCGCTGTGCGAGGTCGTCGCCCGGCACGGCGGGTTCTACGCCCCGCACCAGCGGTCCTACGGCGCCGGGGCGCTCGCGGCCTACGCCGAGGTCGTCGACGTCGCCCGCCGCGCCGGGTGCGCCCTGCATCTCACGCACGCGACGATGAACTTCCCGGAGAACCGCGGCCGCGCGAGCGACCTGCTCGCGCTGGTCGACGCCGCGCTCGACGACGGCCTCGACGTCACCCTCGACACCTACCCCTACCTGCCCGGCGCCACCACGCTGTCCGCGCTGCTGCCCAGCGCCGCCGCGACCGGCGGACCCGCCGCCACCGTCGAGCGCCTGCGCGACCCCGAGGTGCGGGCGCGGGTGCTGCACGAGGTCGAGGTCGTCGGCAGCGACGGGTGCCACGGCGTCCCCGTCGACTGGACCACCATCGAGATCGCCGGCGTCCGCGACCCCGCGCTCGGCGACCGTGTCGGCCGCACCGTCGCCGCGCTCGCCACCGCCGGGGGGCGCCCGCCCGGCGAGGTGTTCCTCGACCTGCTCGTCGCCGACCGGCTCGGCACCAGCATCCTGCAGCACGTCGGCGACGAGGCCAACGTCCGCACCGTCATGCGCCACCCCCGGCACACCGGCGGCAGCGACGGCATCCTCGTCGGCGCCAAGCCGCACCCCCGCGGCGCCGGGACGTTCGCGCGGTACCTCGGGCACTACGTGCGCGAGGAGGGCGTGCTCACGCTCGCGGAGGCCGTGCGGCACCTGTCGGGGACGCCCGCCCGGCGGCTCGGGCTGCACGACCGCGGGCGGGTCGCGCCGGGGTACGTCGCGGACCTCGTCGCGTTCGACCCGGCGACCGTCGCCGACCGGGCGACGTTCGCGGAGCCCCGGCTCACGGCCGCGGGGGTGCCGTGGGTGCTGCTGGGGGGCGTGCCGGTGATCGAGGACGGTGCCCGGACCGAAGCGAGGCCCGGGCGGGCGCTGCGGCACGGGGCGGTCTGACCTCGGCGTCGTGTGTGGGTGTCGCGGAGGCATGGCGCGCCCGGTGAGATCACCCGGCGTACTTACCTACGGCACCGTAGGGTGGAAGCATCCGCACGACGAGCACCTGCTCATCTCCACGGCTGGGAAGTCGACCCGGCCCCGGAGCGCGCCCGTGACCAGTGCTACCCCGACCACCGTCGTCGAGCGGCCCCGCCGCCCCCGCCAGGAGGCCGCCACCGGCTCGTACCAGGCGCTGTCCGCCCGGGTCCGGGACGCCGGTCTGCTGGACCGCACCCCCGGGTTCTACGTCGGGCTGCTGGTCGCGCTCGGTGTCGCGCTCGCCGGGCTCGTCGCCGGGTTCGTGCTGCTGGGTGACTCGTGGTTCCAGCTGCTGATCGCGGGCGGGCTCGGCCTGGTGCTGACCCAGTTCGCGTTCGTCGCGCACGAGGCGTCCCACCGCCAGGTGCTGCGCTCGGGTCCGGCGAACGACCGCCTCGGCCGGGTGCTCGCGAACGGCGTCGTGGGGATCAGCCACTCGTGGTGGATGACGAAGCACAGCCGGCACCACGCCAACCCGAACAAGGTCGGCAAGGACCCGGACATCGACATGGACACCCTGTCGTTCCTGCCGGACCAGGCGACCACTCGGCGCGGGTTCCTCGCGGCGCTGACGCGCGTGCAGGGGTGGGCGTTCTTCCCGCTGCTCACGCTGGAGGGCCTGAACCTGCACGTCACGTCCGTGCGGTCGCTGCTGACCCCGGAGCCGGGCAAGCCGCGCTGGACGCGGACCGTCGCGCTGGAGCTCACCACGCTGGTGCTGCGCGTGGGGCTGTACGTCGCGGCGGTGCTGTGGTTCCTGCCGCTGGGCCTCGGGTTCGCGTTCCTCGGGGTGCAGCTCGCGGTGTTCGGCGTGTACATGGGCGCGTCGTTCGCGCCGAACCACAAGGGCATGGCGATCGTCCCCGCGGAGAGCCGCCTCGACTTCCTGTCCAAGCAGGTCCTCACGTCCCGGAACATCACCGGCGGCACGTGGATGAGCACGCTCATGGGCGGGCTGAACTACCAGGTCGAGCACCACCTGTTCCCGAGCATGCCGCGCCCGCACCTGCGCCGCGCCGCGCAGATCGTCCGCGAGCACTGCGCGACGCACGGCGTGCCGTACACGGAGACCAGCCTCGTGCGGTCGTACGCGATCGTCGTGCGGTACCTCAACGAGGTCGGGCTGTCCGCCCGCGACCCGTTCGACTGCCCGATGGTCCGCCGGTTCCGCAACGTCTGACCGTCCCGCCGGGCGGCGCGCGCCCGGCGGGACCCCGGCACGACGAAGCCCCCGTCACCTCGCGGTGACGGGGGCTTCGTGCGAGTACGGCGCTCAGATCAGAGCGGCGTGATCTCCGAGGCCTGCGGGCCCTTGGGGCCCTGGGTGACCTCGAACTGGACCTTCTGGCCCTCCTCGAGCGAGCGGTAGCCGCTGGACTGGATCGCGGAGTAGTGCGCGAACACGTCCGGGCCGCCGTCGTCGGGCGCGACGAAGCCGAAGCCCTTCTCGGCGTTGAACCACTTCACGGTGCCGGTGGCCATGTGAACTCCTTCAGGTTGGTGCGACCCCAGACGACCCAGGACCGGTATTCACGGTGGGTCGTGGTCCGCACCCCCGAGAGGGTGTGCACCGGGGGACCGGTGCGGTCAGACCACTGCTGAACACTGCGACTACGCGAGGAAGCCTAGCAACCCTGCGCCCCGCGGTCACTGCCTGGGGACCGGCGCGTCCCACGGGGCCCGGTGCGGCCGTGGGTGGTCGGCCCGTTCCGCTCCGCCCGGGTGCCTGCTACCGTCGCGCGGTCAGGTAAGCCTCACCTCACCCCGGAGGACCCGTGGCTCGTCAGAACGTCAACGCCGCCCGCCGCAAGCCGGAGGTCTCCGAGCTGCTCACGCTGCACGTGCTGCGCACCGAGCGGATCTCCACCGGCTTCGTGCGCGTCACGCTCGGCGGCGGCGACGTCGAGCGGTTCCGGCCGATGGGCTACGACCAGTGGTTCCGGCTGTTCATCCCGGTCGCGGACGCCGCGTCGCTGTCCCGCCTGCCGAACAAGCTCGACACGCTGGCCTACCTGCGCTACCTCGCCATCGCGAAGACGCAGCGCCCGGTGCTGCGGAACTACACGGTCCGGGCGTACCGCCCCGAGGGCCCGCAGGGCCCCGAGGTGGACGTCGACTTCGTCGTGCACGGGTCCGTCGCGGACGGGACGTCCGGCCCTGCCGCGTCCTGGGCGCAGACCTGCGCGCCCGGCGACGCCGTCGCGATCCTGGACGAGGGCATCACGTTCCCCGCCGGGGCCACCCACGAGGACGTGCTGCTCGTCGCCGACGAGACCGGGCTGCCCGCCGTCGCCGGGATCCTCGCCTCCCTCGACCCGGGAACCCGCGGGCTCGCCGTGGTCGAGATCGCGCACGACGACGACCGGCAGGACCTCACGGGCCCCGCCGGCGTCGAGGTGCGCTGGGTGGTGCGCGAGGACCCGCACGCCGTCGCCGGACCGCTCGCGCTCGCCGCCGTGGAGGCCGCCCCGGTGCCCGCCGGGCCGGTCACCGCGTGGGTGGTGGGGGAGCAGGCCCTGGTCGCCGCCACCCGGCGGCACTGGGTGGGTGCGGGGGTGCCCAAGGGCGATGTCGTGTTCTGCGGCTACTGGAAGGCCGCGAAGGTGCACGCCGCGGCGTGAGCCGACCGCCCGTCGCCCACCCGGTGCGGCGACGGGGCGCCGGGGCTCAGCCCTCGCGGGGGCCCGCCACGCGGACGGCGCGCAGCACGACGTCCGCGACGTGGTGGGTGCTGGCGGCCCCGGCAGGGCGCGGCCGGGTCTCGTGCGCCTCGACCCGCCACTCGTCCGACGCGGCCAGCGCCGTGGCGATCTCCTCGATGCCGACGTACGCCTCCGGGTCGTACATCCGCGTCTGCTCGGCGGGGTCCGGCGCCGTGTCGAGCCAGGACAGGTCGTGGCTGACCACCAGCAGGGTGCCGCCAACCGCGACGGCGCCGAGCAGGTTGCGCAGCCCGCGCTGCTCGGGGGTGCGCTGGAACGAGCCGTACTGCAGCGAGACCAGGTCGTACCGGTCGTCGCCGTACGCGGCCACCGCGTTGGCGTCCCGGTGCAGCGTGCGCACCTCCACGCCGCGCTGCGCGGCCGCGGCGCTGATCCGGGCGAGGGCGTTGCCGGACACGTCGGTGGCGGTGACCCGCCAGCCCTGCTCGGCCAGCCAGATCGCGTCGCCGCCCTCGCCCGCACCGACGTCGAGGGCGCGACCGGGGGCGAGACCCGCCACCTCGGCGACCAGCGTGCCGTTGGGGTTGCCGCTCCACACGTGCTGCTCGCCGTCGTACCGGCCGTCCCACTCCGCCTGTGTGCCCGACGCTCGCCCAGCGGCGAGGTCTTCCGCCGCGAGGTCGAAGGCGATCTGCGCGCCGACCAGGCTGCCCGCCGCCGCAGACGGCAGGACCTGCGCCATCGGGTCGGTGACGTTGCCCGCCGCGAAGACACCCGTGACGTCGGTGCGTCCGGTGGCGTCGACCGCGAGCACCTCGCCGAGGCCGCTGGGGTGCGGCACCGCCGCGAGGCCGAGGTCGGCCAGCATCCCGACCCGGGCGTGGAACCGGCTGCCGGTGAGGACCGCGTCCGCGGGCAGCGCGCTGCCGTCAGCGAGCACGACGCGCAGCGCGCCGTCTGCGACCTCGTCACCGGTGGCGTCCGTGACACGCTGCACGGCGCCGGTCAGGACGGGGATGCCGGCGCCGGTCAGCGCCTCGACGGCGGCGGGGTCGATGCCGGTCGGGTCGTGCAGCACGACGGTGAGCCGGTCGGTCAGGTGCCGCATCAGCGAGGTCGGGTGCAGGCCCATCGGGCTCGTGACGACCTGGACGACCCGCTGGTCGCGGATCTCCCAGCCGTGGCAGAACGGGCAGTGCAGCACCTGGCGGCCCCAGCGCTCGGCGAGTCCGTCGATCGCGGGGAGCTCGTCGGTGATGCCGGTCGCGACGAGCACGCGGCGGGCGACGAGGCCGTTCCCGCCCGACAGGGCGAGGTGGAACCCGTCGTCCTCGCGGTGCACGGACAGCACCCGCCCGGTGAGCACGTCGCCGCCGTAGCTCCGCACCTCGGCGCGGCCGATCTCCCGCATCCGGTCCGGCGGCGTGCCCTCCCGGCCCAGGTAGCCGTGCATGTGCTCGGCGGGCGCGTTGCGCGGCGTGCCGTCGTCGACCACGACGACGGACCGCCGCTGCCGGGCGAGCTGCAGGGCGCCCGCCAGCCCGGCGGCCGAGCCGCCGATCACGGCGACGTCGCAGCGCCGGACCACCGGGGGCGGGGCGCCGTGGTCGTGCTGACCGTGCTCGTGGTGGCCGTGCTGGTCGTGCTGGCCCTGGTCTGCGTGGTCCGAGGCGGGGGTCGTCGTCATGCTCCGACCCTAGGCACCGGCTCGCCGAAACCGGGAACGCTGTTGCCGTTCCGGCAAACCCTGCCCGGTGCGGCTCAGTCGACGGGCGCGACGAGGGACGCGTCGTCGTTCGCGACGTTGCCGACCGCGCGCCCGACCTCGCGGGGCACCAGGTGCGGCTCCGGGACGTGCACGAGCATCGCGCCGACCTCGTCCGCGGCCGTGAGCGTCGGGTCGAGCCACGGCCCCCACAGGTCGGGCGGGAGCAGCACGGGGCACCGGTCGTGGATGTGCCCGAGGGAGTCCGTCGCCGGGCGCGTGATGATCGTGACCGACCACAGCCACCGGGTCGGGTCGTCGTCGGCCTTGCTGTGGTCGCGCCACAGCTCGTACAGCCCCGCCGCGGTCAGGGGCTCCTCGGCGTGCAGGTAGTACGGGGTCTTCGGGCCGTGCTCGTTCGGCTGCCACTCGTAGTACCCGTCCATGGGCACCAGCGCGCGGCGCCGGGCGGCCGCCTTCCGGAACGACGGCTTGTCGAGGATCGTCTCGGAGCGCGCGTTGATCATCCGGGAGCCGATGGACACGTCCTTCGCCCACGACGGCACCAGGCCCCACCGGGCCGTGCGCAGCTGGCGGTGCGGGCCGTCGTCGTCCACCCGCTCCAGCACGACAGGCACGTCCTGGGTCGGCGCGACGTTCCAGGACGGCCCGCGGTGCTCGCCGAGGATCCGGTCCACGGCGAGGTCGCGCTCGAGCTGGTCGGCGGCGCGGGTCTGCGCGTAGCGGCCACACATAGGGGCCAGTGTGCGGGCGACCACCGACACGCACCACCGCGTCCCCGCCGTCCGCCACCGGCCCGCGCGGACCCGGGCGCCCGGTGGACCCGCGCCCATGGCGTGAAAAGGACCTCCCCATCCCCCCGCCGTAGGGTGGCCGGGTGCGAGCGACTCTGATCCACGGCCCCCGCGACGTCCGCCTCGAGCAGGTCCCCGACCCGGTGCTGCACCGCCCCACGGACGCCCTGGTGCGCGTCGTGGCGTCCTGCGTGTGCGGCTCGGACCTGTGGCCGTACCGGGGCGTGCGGCCGACGCCGCACCCGCGGCGCATCGGCCACGAGTTCGTGGGCGTGGTCGAGGAGGTCGGCGCGGACGTGCGGACGCTGCGGCCCGGCCAGTTCGTGGTGGCGCCGTTCACGGTGTCCGACGGGACGTGCGTGCACTGCCGCGCGGGCTGGTTCACGTCGTGCGAGCACGGCAGCGGCTGGGGCGGCCAGGACGCCGAGGGCGTGGCGACCGACGCGGGGCAGGGCGAGTACGTGCGCGTCCCGCTCGCGGACGGGACGCTGGTGGCGATGCCGGACGCCCCGGACGCGGACCTGCTGCCGAGCGTGCTGACGCTCACGGACGTGATGGGGACCGGTCACCACGCGGCGGTGTCCGCGGGCGTGGTGCCCGGGTCGACGGTCGCGGTGGTCGGCGACGGCGCGGTGGGGCTGTGCGGCGTGCTCGCGGCCCGGCGGCTCGGTGCCGAGCGCGTGATCGCGTTCTCCCGGCACGCGTCCCGGCAGGCGCTCGCCCGCGAGTTCGGCGCCACCGACGTGGTGGAGCAGCGCGGCGACGAGGGCGCGGCGGCGGTCCGGGACCTGCTCGGCGGGGTCGGCGCGGACGCGGTGCTGGAGTGCGTGGGCACGAAGGAGTCGATGCAGCAGGCGCTGGACACCGCGCGCCCCGGTGGTCAGGTGGGCTTCGTGGGCGTGCCCGCCGGCGGGCCGGAGCTCCCCGTCCGGCAGATGTTCGACACGAACGTGGGCGTGCGGGGCGGCATGGCGCCGGTGCGCGGGTACATCGCGGACCTCGCCGCCGAGGTCTACGCCGGGACGATCCGCCCGGGTGCGGTGTTCGACCTGGTGCTGCGGTTGGACGACGTCGCCGAGGCGTACGCCGCCATGGACGAGCGCCGGGCCGTGAAGTCGATGCTGCTGCCCTGAGCGGCGCGGGGCCGGGTAGGTTCGGGGGCGTGAGCGCCAGCACAGCCCCGACCCTCGCCGACGTGGTCCGCCTGCTGGAGCGGCGGTACCCGCCCGCGACGGCGGAGCAGTGGGACCGCGTGGGCCTCGTCACGGGTGACCCCGCCCAGCCGGTCCGGCGGGTGCTGCTCGCCGTCGACCCCGTCGCGGACGTCGTGGACGAGGCGATCGCGTGGGGCGCGGACCTGCTGGTCGTGCACCACCCGCTGCTGCTGCGCGGCGTGCACTCGGTCGCGGCGACCGACGCCAAGGGCGCACTGCTGCACCGGCTCGTCCGCGCGGGCGTCGCCCTGTACACCGCGCACACCAACGCCGACGCGGCCGACGGCGGCGTCGCGGAGGCCCTGGCGCGGCTGGTCGGGCTGACCGACCTGCGCCCCCTCGTCCCGGCGCCCGCGGCGGCGCTGGACAAGCACGTCGTGTTCGTCCCCGCGGGCGACGCCGAGCGGCTGGTCGACGCGCTCGCCGCCGCCGGGGCCGGCGCGCTGGGGGAGTACACCCGGTGCGCCTGGACCTCGACCGGCGAGGGCACCTTCACGCCCGGCCCCGGGGCGAGCCCCGCGGTGGGCAGCGTCGGCGAGGCGGCGCGCGTGGTCGAGGCCCGGGTCGAGATGGTCGCGCCCCGCTCCCGGCGGTCCGCCGTGGTCGCCGCGATGCGTGCCGCACACCCGTACGAGGAGCCCGCGTTCGACGTGCTGGAGCTCGCCCGCTGGGACGCCGCCACCGGCACCGGCCGGATCGGCACGCTGCCCGAGCCGACGACCCTGCACGGGTTCGCCGAGCGGGTCGCCGCCGTGCTGCCCGAGACCGTGCAGGGCATCCGGTACGCCGGGCCGCCCACCGCGACCGTGCGCACCGTCGCCGTGGTCGGCGGGTCGGGCGACTCGCTGTTCGACGCCGTGCGGTCCGCCGGCGTCGACGCGTACCTGACCGCCGACCTGCGGCACCACCCGGCGTCCGAGCTGCGGGAGCGCGCGGAGTTCGAGGCGCGCGCGGGCGGCGACGCGAGCCCGCCGTACCTGGTCGACGCCGCGCACTTCGCCTCCGAGTGGCCGTGGCTGGCCGTCGCGGAGCGCGACCTGCGCACGGACCTCGCGGCGCTCGCCGGCGGGGCGTCGTCGGGTGCTCCCGGCGGCACTACGGTGGAGACCCGCGTCAGCACCCTGCGCACGGACCCGTGGACAGGTCGGGTGCCGTCGGCACCCCGCACCGCACCGTCGGAAGGACACCCCCAGTGACCCAGGCCACCCCGCAGGACCAGCAGCGGCTGCTCGACCTCCAGGGCCTCGACACCAAGCTCGACCAGCTCTCGCACCGCCGCACCTCGCTGCCGCAGCACGCGCGGATCGCCGAGCTCGACGGGCGGATCGCCGACCTGGACACCGCCGTCGCCGCGTCCCGCACCGCCGTGGGGGACCTGCGCCGGGAGCTCGCGAAGGCCGAGTCCGACGTGCAGCAGGTCCGCGACCGCGCCGCCCGCGACCAGTCCCGCCTCGACTCCGGGCAGGGCTCCGCGAAGGACCTGCAGGCGCTGCAGAGCGAGCTCGTCTCCCTCGCGAAGCGCCAGGGCGACCTGGAGGACGTCGAGCTCGAGGTCATGGAGCGCCTGGAGGCGCACGACGGCACCCTCACCGAGCTCACCACCGCGCACGCCGCCCTGCTGAACGAGCGTGCGGGCATCGAGGCCGAGCGGGACGCCGAGTACGTCGTCATCGACCGCGAGGCCGAGCAGGTCCGCACCCAGCGCGACGCCACCGCCGCGCCGCTCGACGCCACCCTGATCGCGCTGTACGACAAGCTGCGCGCGCGGTTCGGCGGCGTCGCGGTCGCCGCGCTGCGGCACGGCCGCTCCGGGGGCAGCGGCATGCCGGTCCCGCCGACGGAGCTCGCGCAGATCAAGGCGACGCCCGCCGACCAGATCGTGTTCTGCGAGGACTCCGGCCGGATCCTGGTGCGCGGCGAGGACGCGTTCTGATGGCCGCCGACGGGCCGGTGGCTCCCGCACCGCGGCACCGCCCCTCGGGCGCGGCCGTCCGGTTCGACGACGCCCAGCCCGTCACCGTCATCCTGGTCCGCCACGGCGAGACCGAGATGACGCTCTCGCGCGGCTACTCCGGCTCGTCCGAGCCCGGCCCGTCCCTCACCGGGCGCGGGCGCGGGCAGGCGGCGGCCGCCGCGGAGCTCGTCCGCCGGGTCGGCCACGACCTGTGGGGCGACATCCCGTTCCCCACGGAGCTCGTCGCGTCGCCGATGGTCCGCACGCAGGAGACCGCGGGCATCATCGGCGACCGCCTCGGCCTGGTCCCGCGCGTCGACGCCGCCTTCCAGGAGGCCGACTTCGGCGCCTGGCAGGGGCTCACCGCGGTCGAGATCGAGGAGCGCTGGCCCGGGCGCCTGGAGCCCTGGCACACCCGCGCCGACGTGCGGCCCGACGGCGGCGAGTCCATCGCGGACGTGGGGGAGCGCATCGGCGCCGGGCTCGACGCCCTGCTCGCGGCGGGCACCGACCGGACCGTGGTCGTCGTGTCGCACGCCGTGGCGATCCGCGCCGCGATCGGCCGGACCATGGGCGCGCAGCCCGGGTCGTGGAGCCAGCTGCGGGTCGCGCCCGCGTCCGTGAGCATCGTGCGGCTGTTCGAGGACCGGCGGTGCGAGGTCGCCGTGGTCGGCGCGCCGAGCGAGGGCTGGCCCGCCGCCGCGTCCTGAGCGGCCTCAGGACGGCGGGCATCGCGGACAGGTCCGCAGAGCCAGGGCCATCCGCGAGCTGGTCGCCCACTCGTCTCGCGCGACCCGCTCGTCTCCGCTCAGCGCGCGCGCCAGCCGACCGATCTGGACGTGGAACTCCCGGATGTGCTCCATCCCCGGGAGGACGACGTCTGCGTGGCTGCTCTGGTTCAGCCAGTAGCTGCCCCAGTGGGTGAGGATGCCGGCGAGCAACCGCCGGTCAGGTTCGCCGGGACCGTGCTCGGCACGTGAGCCGCAGCGGTCGACGACCGCGACTCGCTCCCCGAACTCCCTGCTGAGCTCGGCCATCTTCTGGGCGAGCGTGATCGACTGGGCAGTGAACCGCTTCTCGTGATCGACCCCGAGTACGGTGACGAGCTCGGCGGCGCACATCTCGAGCACCCCGCGCACCTGGTTCCCGAACGCGCTGCGGAACCAGAGCAGGCCGGACGCGCGCTCGACGTTCTCGCGGTAGAAGGAGTCGGCCTTGGTGAAGATCCCGAGCGACGTGCGGGGCGAGAAGACCGCGAAGCGATCGTCCGCGTCGACCTGCTGCTCGATGTAGTCCTGAACCGTGTGCATCGTGCGGTGCTCCGCGCTGACGCTCCAGAGCTGCTGGACGAAGCTGCGGCAGTGGGTGACGACCACGACCTGTCGGGGCGGAGCGTCATCGCCCCCGGCCAGCATCCGAGGGATACCGCCCCGCGCGAACTGAGCGAGCGTGTCCGCGTCGAGCATGTCTGTCGGGTCGTCCAGCACCAGCGCGGAGCCGGGCATCTCGCGGTCCAGGCGGGCCATCTGCACGGCCAACCCG
Organism: Cellulomonas triticagri; assembly: GCF_003696205.1. Lineage (GTDB taxonomy): Bacteria > Actinomycetota > Actinomycetes > Actinomycetales > Cellulomonadaceae > Cellulomonas > Cellulomonas triticagri. The sequence continues at coordinate 17,418 of NZ_RFFI01000016.1, read as the reverse complement.
AGCATGTCGAGCTGGGAGTCCGAGAAGCGCCCCAGGGCGTCCGGTCGGGGTTGCCCATCGGGGGAGCTGTCGGCGATCTTGAACCGGATCCCCGGTCGGCCGGACGTCCGGGTGCACTCAACGGTGATCTCGGGGGTCCCGGCTGGACGAAGGACCCGCAGCCATGCGTTGATCGGCCCCGCGAGTCCGGCGATACGGTCATCGACCACTCGTCGGGCATGTGCTCCGAGCTCGGTCGCTGCTTCCGCCAGCTGTCCGCGCAGTGCGTCAGCTCGTGCGACCGCGATGACGTGGTCCACCGCCGCGGCGAGAAGCCCGTCGACCTCCGACGCCCGGATCTCTGACCGTTCCCGTGCTCGGGCCGCCCGCTCCAGTGCGGCGTCGCGGGCCTCGCTGAGGCGGCGTGCATGGGTGGCGATGTCCGTGTCCAACGCAGAGAGCTGGCCGAGGATCGTGCGCAGATCGACGGTGTCGTCGAGCCGGATGGTGGCTACAGTTGCACGGCGCCGCTCGACGAGCCTCTGGAGCGCCTCCAGGGTGTCGCCCCACTCTCGTTCGGGGCCGTCGGGGGCCTGGTGCGCCGAGTGAGCAGGGGGAATCCATGGCTCGGACTCAGCGACCAGTCGAAGCAATGCCTCGGCCAGGTCGCCGCGTCGCGATTCCCTCTCGACCCGTGCCTGCGCCCGCATGATCATCTCTCGGAGCTCCGACACCCGTTCCGCCGTGAGTCTGCCGTCGTCGCAGAGCGGGCACACGCCACCGACCGGTGAGTGCTCGACCGCACCGTCCAGTGCCTCGATCAGGGCCACCGGGAGCTCCTGCCCATCGGGGCTGTCGACGTCATCGCCCGATGACTCGAGGTGGTCGAGCGCGGTGCGCGCGTCGTGCAGCGCCGCCAGAGGGACGGGCGCACTGACACGAGGAGGGACCCGATCGGGCCGCTCGGGTGCGGCGCTCACTCTGTCTCGAGCGGCGGCCCGAACTGCCGCTGACACTGCGGCTCTTTCCCGATGGTGCCAGGGCGTCGGCGCGTCCTGAACAGCTCTTGCGAGCGCAGCGACGTCCTGATTCGGCGCTTCGGGGATCGCGGCGAGACCTCGCACGAGCTTCGCGGCCTGTTGCCACGTGGCGACCGCTTCACTGAGTCCGAGGCTGGTGCCGAGGCGTTCCAGGCGTTCGGTCTGCTTGGCGCCGATGACGTCGCGCAGTCGTCGTCGTGGCAGCACCGCGATCGGTGGAGGGTCGTCAGCGGGTCTGCCGAAGGTCCCGGTCCACGAGCTCCCAGTGGCATCCACGACTCCCCACCGGACGAGGACGCGTGGTGGGAACGGGATCGCGCCCGCCTGGTTCCGGTGGGGGATGATCACGCTGTCGCGGGTCTCGGCGCTCGCGTCGGGGTGCTGAGCCGACGTGCTGGTCGCTCCCAGGGTGACGAGCTCGAGGGCGTCGCAGAACGACGTCTTCCCCACGCCGTTCGCGGCGTGCAGGATCGTGAGACCAGTGGAGAGGCGGAGGGTCTGCGGCGGTCCGAACCCCCGGACTCCGCTGATTTCGATGGTGTCGACCCGGCCAGGTCGGCGTGTCGACGTCGGCAGCGGTGGTGCGGGCGCGGCGATCGCAACCGCCTGGGCCGCAGTGAGGTTGTCGTCGACGATCAGCTTCTGGATGTGCGCGGCTATCGACTCGGCGCTGCCCCCCGGGTGCTTGCTCACGTCGGGCAGGGTATGGCCGCCACCGGCGCACGAAGGGTGAGTCTGCACCTAGTTCGGCCAGTCGGGTGATGTCACCGGGAACTGCGTAGGTGCTGCGCCTACGCGGTGCCTCGAGCGGCGGGAGAACTCCAGCCGCCGCCCGGGGGCCTTGCTCGGTCTCACACCATTCCGCTCCCGTCGGCGAGGTCCGGTGCGAGAGCTGCCGGGACGCCGGTTCGCCGGAGACGCACCCGACCCGGCAGCGAGCGCGCCGCGGCCAGCCCGACCACCACGCCCAGCGCGATGGCGACCATGGTCGCCGCCGTGGTGACCAGCGTGGACAGCCCGCCGGAGTCGCCCTCCAGCAGGCTCGTCACCCCGACCAGACCCAGCGCACCGGGCACCAGCAGCCAGAACGCGGGCAGGAACGACACCAGCGGCGACGGACCCGACGGGAACCGCGCGACCGCCAGGGCCACCGGCGTCATCGCCAGCGCACCGACCAGCGCGGACAGCACCCCGCCGAACAGGGCGTCGCCGAGGACCTGCGCCCCGTACGCCACGGCCAGCACCAGCACCACCCAGCCGATCGTGCGCGGCCGCCCGCACCGGAACACCACCGTGCCCGCGCCGAACAGCGCCACCCCCAGCCACGGCGTCACCGGTCCCAGGGCCGTGCTTTGCGCGTCCAGGTCCACCGCGGGCACGCCGACCAGCGCGGCCGCGCCCACGATCCCGCCCGCGAGCAGGGCGAGCTGCATCGTCCCGGCTGCGACCCGGCCGGCCCCGGACAGCATCTGCCCGGTCGCGAGCTCGATCACCCCGGTGGTCAGCAGACCGCCGGGCAGGAACAGCACCAACGGCGCCACCAGCGACGGCAGCACCCCCAGCTCCGGGACGACCCGGCCCAGCAGCAGCACCACCGCCGACACGGCGAACGCCGTCGCGACCGTCAGCACCACCTCGAGGTTGCCCGACGTCGGCGCGACCACGAGCTGCACCGCCCCGACCGCCAGCCCCAGCCCGCCCGCGACCAGCAGGTCCACCCACGTGCCGCCCAGCAGCGCCGCCAGGCCGACCGACAGCATCAGGTAGCCGCCGAGGCGGGCCAGCGCCCCGAACGGCGGCGTCGCCGCCCGCAGGAACGCGATCCGCGCCCGCACCGCGGCGGGCGGGTGCGTGCCGGACGTCGCGTCGCGCAGGACGTCGGTGAGGTCGTCCACCTGGTGCAGCAGCAGCGGGCGGCGCCCCGCCGACACGACCGCCGTCGCGACGCCCGACCCGTCCGGCACGGACACCAGCAGCGCGGTCGGCAGCACCACCGTCTCCGTGCCGGTGAGCCCGTGCGCGGTCGCGATCTCCTCCAGCTCGTCGGCGACCGACGAGACGGTGTGCCCGGCGTCGACCATCGCCTCGCCCGCCGCGACGAGCAGACGCAGCACGTCCGCGGGGGAGGCCGGGGCGGTGAGCGGGGCCGTGGGCGCGTCGTCCTCGTCGGGAGCGGCGGCCGCGGTCGCCGCAGCGGTCCGGGACCGGCGGGTCGCGATCGCGACCACCGCGACGGCGCCCGCCACGACCACCGCGAGGGCGCCCAGCAGCTGCCCCCAGGGCGTGGTCGTGGTGGTCACCGCAGGCGGGGTGAAGAACCGACGGGTGGTCGAGCCGGCGTCGTCCTGCGGCGGCGTCACGACCGTCGGGCTCGGCGACGGGGAGGGCTCCGTGCTGGGCGTCGGGGTCGGCTCGGGTGTCGCGGGGGACGTCGGGACCGGCTCGGGCTCCGGTTGCCCGGTGGGCCGGGGCGTGGGGGCGACGGTCGGGCCGGGCGACGGGGCCGGGCTCGACGAGGGCGACGGCGTGGGCGCGGGCGTCGCCGCCGGAGCCTCCGGGGCCTCGACCGCGGGGTCGTCGACCACTGCCGCGGGCGCATCGGGCGCGGTCGCGGCCCCCGCGCTCAGCGCACCGACCGCCCCGGCCAGCCCGGCGAGCGCGAGCACGAGGACGACGAGGACGGCGACGCCCCGGACGGCGCGCGTGCGTCGCATGGTCGTGCCCTCCCCGTGGTGCTGGTGCTCGTCCCGGTCGCCCGTCCCCGCCGGGGCCGCGCCTGCCGGACCGCCACCGTAACCGCCGGACCTGGGTGTCCTCGGCACCTCGGGTGATCGCGTCGGGGACTCAGGCCACGACGAGCGACAGCGTCGCCGCACCCGACGCCGTGGTGTCGAGCTCCACGGCCAGCAGGTCCGTGCCGACGAGCTCGCCCGCCACGCGGGCCAGGTCGCGCGGCGTCGCGGGCTCCTTGCCTCGGCGTGCCAGCAGGTGCCGCGTCAGCACCCCGCGGGTGTGCTTCGCGTGGTGCGACACCACGGACCGCTTCCCGGCGACCTCCCGCAGCACCCGGACCTGCACCCACGACCCCTGCGCGGCGCGCGCCGGACGCCAGGCCGCGAGGTACGTCGCCGACCGGCAGTCCACGACCAGCTCGCCCGCCTCAGCCCGCGGGTCCAGCTCCGCGGCCAGCGGCTCCCGCCACGCCGCCGCCAACGGACCCACGCCCGGCAGGTCCACGCCCATGGACAGCCGGTACGCCGGGATCTGGTCCTCCGGCCCCACCAGTCCCCACAGGCCCGACACCACGCGCACCGACTCCGCCGCGCGCCGCCGGCCCGTCGGAGTCAGCCGGTCCAAGCCCGCCGCCGCGTACAGCACCCCGGTGTACACCGAGCGCGCCTGCGCCGTCGGCGCCGACCGCAGGTCCACGTTCCGCGCCACCTCGTCCGCGATCCCCGCACCCACGCCCAGCACCTCGACGGCGTCGGGCCGGGCCGAGGTCGCCACCAGGGCGTCCAGCACCCGCTCCCGCGTCGCGGACAGGGCGGGGGAGGACAGCGACGCGAGGTCCAGGGCGTCGCCGCGCACCGGCGCGGTCTTCCCCTCGGACGGCGGGAGCAGGATCAGCACGGGCTGCACTGTAGGCGGCGCCGGACGCGCGCGGGGCGGGCGCGGGTGCGCGCCGGGACGTGCCGTTCACCACCTTGCACGCCGCGAGGTGCGACGATCAGCCCGTGCTGGGGCCGCTGGTGGACGCGACGACGAGACTCTGGGTGCGCGCGACGGGACGCACGGTCGACCTCGACCACGACCGCTGGTTGCGGGGTCCCGTCGGGGACGTCGCGCACGTCGGCGACGACTGGCTCGACGCCGAGGCCGACCGGCTCGGTGCCCAGGTCGCCGCACCCGCCGTCGGGCACGGAGCGTCGGTGCGCGGCCTGCTCGCCACCATGGCCGACCTGGACGGCCCCGGCTTCGTCGCCGCGACGCTCGCCCCGCCCGTGCGCCGGTTCTACGAGCGCACCTCTGCGTGGCGGCTCGACGCGTGGGTCGGCTGGGCGCCGTGGGCGTGGCCGTTCGGGTGGGCGGTGTCGGCGCTGTTCGCCCGGCGGCTCGACCAGCTCGCCCTCCCGCTGCGGTCCCTCGACCTCGCCCACGGCATGTCCAGCACCGTGACGCCGCTCGACCGCGACGGGCAGCAGGTCGGGGCGCTCTGGCTGCGGCGGCTACGCCGCACGGGACGGATCGTGTTCAGCGGGCTCTACGGGGTCGTCGCGGTGCCCGGGGCCGAGGCTCCGGTGGTGCGCGTCGCGTTCCCGCTGCCCCGCGGTCGCCTCGTCGTGCTGCTGCGGCCCCGGGCCGGCGCGGACGGCTCGCTGGTGCTCACCTCCGGGGCGGGACGGTGGGGCGACCCCGGTGCGTACCTCGTCGTCGACCACCCCGGCGTCCGCCGGGTCCGGGCGCGACGCATCCCGGTCCACGAGGAGTTCCGCGTCTTCGTCGACCCGGAGGGCGTCCTGCGCACCGACCACCGCCTCGACCTCGGGCCGCTGCCCGTGCTGCGCCTGCACTACCGGCTCACCGAGGCCGTCGAGGCGGCGTCCGGGAGCCGGGACCGGGACGTGTAGGCTGACCGGCGCGGATGAGCTGGCCAGGCGGCCGCGTCGGACCCCCGGGTCCGCCGAGGAACGTCCGGGCTCCGTAGGGCAGGGTGGTGGGTAACGCCCACCCGGGGTGACCCGCGGGAAAGTGCCACAGAGAGAAGACCGCCACCGGACGACCTTCGGGCCGACCGGGGGTAAGGGTGAAAGGGTGGTGTAAGAGACCACCAGCGCGCCGGGTGACCGGTGCGGCTAGGTAAACCCCACCCGGAGCAAGGCCAGACAGGGAGCGATCGAGGGCTGCCCGCCCGAGCTCCCGGGTAGGCCGCTGGAGGCGCACGGCGACGTGCGTCGTAGATGGATGGTCGCCACCCGCGCGAGGGTGACCGCGCGCGGGGACAGAACCCGGCGTACGTGCCAGCTCATCCGCACCTCAGACGCACCACGAGGCCCTCCCCACCGTCGGGCAGGGAGGGCCTCGGGGGTGTCTGCGGTCGGGTCAGGCCTTGACCCTGGCGACGATGTCGGTCGTCTGGGTGGTGAGCAGGTTGACGACACGGTTGCTGACCTCGCCGCTCGGCGTGAACTGCTGACGCAGCGCGAGGTTGACCCGCTCGTCGAGCTGGATGCGCTGGCGCTCGGACACCTCGCCGCTCGGCGCGAACTGCACGCGCAGCGCCAGCTCGGTCTGCGCCTTGATGGCGGCGTTGATCCAGGCCTTGTCGGCGTCGTTCAGGGGCATGTCGTCCTCCGGGGTGGTGGGCAGCGCGCCGAGGGCGCGCAGGTTGATGCCGCGGGCGGATGCCCACGTCTCGGGGTTGATGGCTCCGTTCTGCGACTCGCCCGGGTTCGGGCCGGCGGGGTAGGCCTCGAGGTGCAGGTGGATGCCGGTGGCGCGGCCGGTCTCGCCGCAGGTGCCGACGCGGGTGGCGGCCTGGACGCGCTGCCCTGCGCCGACGGTCGGTGCGGTGGCGAGGTGCTGGTAGCGGGAGTAGGTGCCGTCGTCGTGGACGACGAGCAGCCAGTGCCCTCGGATGGACGTGTATCCGACCCGGTTCACGGTGCCGGGGCCCATGGCGTAGACCGGGACCCCGGTCTGCCCGGGGCGCGGTGGGCCGATGTCGGTGCCGAGGTGCACGCCGGTCGGGCGTTGCTGCCCGAACGGCGCTGTGAAGCGGCCGTGCTCGATGGGTGTGCCCCATGTCGCCATGCGCTTCTCCTTTCGTGCGATGGACCCTCGCCCTGGTGGGTGGGGGAAACGGTGCCGCCGCGCAGCAGATCTGCGCGGTCGCTGCCGGGTCAGGCCTGGTCGCGGCCGGAGGCGTGCCTCGAGTACGTCGGTGTCGCCGCCGAGCCGAGCACGACGCGGGTCAGCCAGTCCGGGATGTGCTGCTCGACCCGGCGGGCGACGGCGTACCAGAGCGTGATCGCGACCGCCGACACGAGCGCGACGGTCGCGTCCGACGCGAGCCAGTCGGCCAGTGCCTGGCCGAGGTCACCGGGAAGGTGCGGGCCGAGCGCGGCGATCGCCTGGGCGATCGTCGAGCCCCAGACGGTGGGGACGACCGTGCGGAGCAGGGATGCGCCGTGGTCTCCGAAGCGGCTGCCCGCGCGCTACGAGGTGGCGTTCATCGGGGGCTCCTTCCTGAGCGGGTCGCGCAGACGCGGCCCGCCGGGCGCCCCGCCCGGTCGGCGCCGGACGGGGCGCGGGGCGCACTCAGAGCTGGGCGTTGATCATGTCGATCTCGGCGTCGTTGAAGTCGCCGCCGCGGAGCGTGCCGCCCAGACGGCTCCACAGCGTCCAGTGCTGCGGGGTCAGGTGGCGCTTGGGCTTGCCGGGGACGAGCGCGTAGACGGCGCCGCGGGTGTTGCGCATGAAGATGGGCATGACGTTGTCCTCCTCAAGGACGGGCGGGGTGGGCGGTGCGGGGTTGCTCGGCAGCGCGCCGAGGGCGCGCAGGTTGATGCCGCGGGCGGATGCCCACGTCTCGGGGTTGATGGCTCCGTTCTGCGACTCGCCCGGGTTCGGGCCGGCGGGGTAGGCCTCGAGGTGCAGGTGGATGCCGGTGGCGCGGCCGGTCTCGCCGCAGGTGCCGACGCGGGTGGCGGCCTGGACGCGCTGCCCTGCGCCGACGGTCGGTGCGGTGGCGAGGTGCTGGTAGCGGGAGTAGGTGCCGTCGTCGTGGACGACGAGCAGCCAGTGCCCTCGGATGGACGTGTATCCGACCCGGTTCACGGTGCCGGGGCCCATGGCGTAGACCGGGACCCCGGTCTGCCCGGGGCGCGGTGGGCCGATGTCGGTGCCGAGGTGCACGCCGGTCGGGCGTTGCTGCCCGAACGGCGCCGTGAAGCGGCCGTGCTCGATGGGTGTGCCCCATGTCGCCATGCGCTTCTCCTTTCGTGGGTGGTGTCCCCGTCCGGGTGGGCGGGGAGGCTGTGCGGGCCGGAGCGGGTTGCACGGCCCGGTGTCGGGACCAGGACCGGATGCCGGCGGAGGTGCCCGGCCGGGAGGGTGCCGGCACGGCCTGGTCGAGGCTGCCGCTCGCAGATCAGGCGTCCGGCGGCTGAGGACCGGGGGTGTGAAGGTCCACGGGGGTACGCCGAGCGCCTCGGCCAGTCCGAGCAGCTCGCGGAAGGTGAAGGCGGTCCGCGCCGCGAGCTTGCGGTTGAGCGTGGGGTAGGGGATTCCGGTCTCCACCGCCAGGCTGCGTCGGGACCGGCCGGACCCGCGGATCGCCTCGCGCACCGCGGTCGCGCTCCACTCGGTGACCGACCCTGCCTGCTGATTGCTCATGTGAACAAGCATCATGTCCGTACGAGCAACGAGTCAAGATCGAGTGATTGCCAGATCGGGCATTGTGATTGCTCGATCTGAGCAGTACCGTGTCCTTGTGAGCAGTCGAGAACGCGCGGAGGTCTTCACCCGACTCGTCGGGCTGGAGCTGAAGGGCCGGATCGTGAGTCGCGGATTCACGGCGCAGCAGGTCGCCCGGGCCGGCGGTCGGTCTCCGGCCGCCTTCAGCAGGTGGCTGAACGGGAAGGTCGAGATCCCGCTCGCCGTCCTGTGCGAGTCGTGCGAGATCATCGGCGTCGACCCGAAGGACGTCGTGGAGGCGGCCTACGGCCGCCTGGGTGCCGAGGGGCGGAGCGCCCCTCCGGCGGGCGCCACCGTCGCGCTCCGGGGCGCTCCGCACGCGGCAGACGTCGTCACGCTGTACCACGACGAGCTCGACCCGGACCGCGCGACGACGGCGGCTCCCGCGACGTCAGGCCGAGCGCCGCGGCGAGACTGAGGTCGAGGGCCTGTCGGCGTCCGTGATCGCTGAGGTGCGTGTCGATCAGCACGAGGTTGTGCGACCGGAAGAAGAGCATCGCAGGGCGGCGCCCCCGTTCGCTCTGCGGTGCCGGGAGGTCGTTCGCCTCGATGACGCGGATGCCCAGGAGGGCGAGGAGCCGCACCGTTCGTGCGTTGACGTCGTCGTCCATGCCTCAGGCTGCGGTCCGTGCACCGCCACCTAGGGGCGCCTGCGCGGGCGCCGGGGGTGGTTGGCCGGGGGTGCGCGCGCTGTGGTCATCGCGTGCGGACGCCGGGTCGACCGAGGTGCGGCGGCGACGTCGCCCGGAGCAGGTAGGTGCTGAGTGGCGAGTGGTGGGTGGTGACCGAGATGTAGCCCGCTCGACGGACGTCAGTCCGCCGCCTCCGGCGGCCACACCACCCGGAACCGCTCCAGCACGATCTCGTCCGACTCCTGCCACACGGCTCCGCGTGCGGCGCAGGTGCGCTCCCAGTAGGCCCGGTGCTGCTCGCGCCAGGTGGTGAGGGTGCGGTCGTCCTCGCCCTCGTCGAACGCGAAGTCGGCGTCGACCTCCCGGAAGGTGGCGAGCCGGAGCTCGGTGGTGCGCAGCACGAGGGCGGGTGCGCCGCGGCCGTCGCAGGCGACCCAGTGCGCGCCGACGCGGGGCAGGGGCTCGCCGCGGTGGGCGAACTCGTCCACGAGGTCGGCCGTCGCGCGCTTCTGGCCGTGCCGGACGACGCCGAGCAGCTCGTCGCTGAGCTCGACGAAGTCGCCGAACCGGTCCACGACGTACTCGTCGCCCGCGCGCACCGCCTCGGGGTGGGCGGCGACGTACGCGGCCCAGAAGGTGGCGGCGGCCTCGGCGTCGACGGGCGGGAGCGGGGTGCGGGGGCGGGTCACCGGGTCAGTCTCCCAGGGTCACCGGGGCAAGCGGAGAGCCCCGGAGCGGTGTCGCACCGCTCGGCCGGGGCTCTCGGCCGACCTCGTCGTGCATCCAGAACCTATGCCTCCGCGGAGCGATCGTCAAGGGATGGTCAAATCTGACCGGGTGGAAGCAAAGCGAGCGCCCCGCCCGGGAGGACCGGACGGGGCGCTCGTTCGAGCGGTGCGGTGGGGCTCAGTAGCCGCCGAAGACCTGGACGCCGTAGTAGGCGCCGTTGTGCTCGACCACGCCGATGCCGATGCGGTTGAACGCGGGGTTGACCATGTTGGCCTTGTGGCCGGGAGAGTTCTGCCACTGCGTGTACAGGTACACCGGGTCGAACGAGTTCATCGCGATGTTCTCCCCGGCGGTCCGCCACCCGGCCGGGATCTGTCGGCTGTAGTCCGGGTTGTGCCGGAAGTCGCCGGTCGTGGCCATGTGCGTCGCCCAGTTCGCGGCGACGGCGTCCATGGCGGCGTTCCGGACGAGGGCGGGCTTGCCCTCGCTCGCCCGCAGCTGGTTGGTGCGCTGCAGGATGGTCGCCTCGGCGGCGTCGGCGTCGGTCGCGGTGACGACCATGGTGGGCGCGTCGGCGGGCACGGTCGCGGCGGCGTCGGTGCCCGCGACGGCGGGCGTGGCGACGGCGACCAGACCGGTGGCCGCGAGGCTGCTGGTGATCCACAGGCGCTTCGACATGGGACTCCTCCTGGACTCCTCGGATGGGCACGAGGCCCGAACAACCCCATCGACGTTACGGAGGGCACCGACCCCCCGCGACCCGGGATGCGCTGTCCCAGGTCGCCCCGGCGGGTCGCCGACACGCGCCCGGGTGTGTCGGCGCGAGACCCTCGTCCGGCGCATGATGACGGGGTGGACGAGACCCCGCAGACCGCGTCCGTGCAGGTCGTGCCGATGTCCGCCGAGCACGCGGCGGGTGTCGCCGCCGTGCACGCCGAGGGCATCGCGACCGGTCACGCGACGTTCGAGCAGGCGCCCGCGGACTGGGCGGCGTTCGACGCCTCGCACCTGCCCGGGCACCGGTTCGTCGCGCTGGACCCCGGCAGCGGGGCGGTCCTCGGGTGGGTGGCGGTGTCGCCGGTGTCGGCGCGGCCCGTCTACGCGGGGGTGGTCGAGGTGTCCCTCTACGTGGGGTCGGCGGCCCGGGGGCGCGGTGTCGGCCGCACGCTGCTGGACGCCCTGGTGGTGTCGGCCCGTGACGGCGGGCTGTGGACGCTGCAGTCGGCGGTGTTCCCCGAGAACGCGGGCAGCCTCGCCCTGCACGCCGCCGCGGGGTTCCGCGTGGTCGGCGAACGCGAGCGGCTGGGCCGGATGGCGCACGGCCCGCGGGCCGGCGAGTGGCGGGACGTGCTGCTGCTGGAGCGCCGGCTGTAGGTGCCGCGCGGGGTGCGTGGCCGTCGCGAGCGGTAGGTGGCGGCTCGCCGACGACGATGGAGCAGCGGTCGCGTCCGGGACGGGGCCCGGACGTGAAGAACCCCGGCCGCGTCATGGTTCGAGACCAGAGAGGCGGATCCGGGGAGTTCACGACCAGCGTATCCGAACCGGCACGGGGAAGGGGAGCAGGGTGATCCCTCGGCACGCCGTCGCGCTGGATCGTGCCATCTCGCCGGACCGCTTCGGTACGTACCTGCGGGCCGCTGCCGGCGACCACGGACGAGCACTCGACCTGTACGTCTGGGACCGGGACCTCGCGGCGGCGGTGCTGGCGGACATCGCGATCGTGGAGGTGGCACTCCGCAACGCCCTCAACGGCGCGCTGACGGCCGAGCACGGCGACGAGTGGTACCTCCACGACATCGGCCTGGACGAGCGGTCGCGTGCCAAGCTCGCTGCCGCGTGGCGGCGTCTCCCGACGCGGGACCGCACGCCCGGGCGGATCGTCGCGCAGCTCATGCTCGGCTTCTGGGTCGAGCTGCTGGACGCTGGGGGCGTCGTGGGGTCGCGTCCGCCGCAGCAGTGGCCGGTCAGCTACGAGGAGCGGCTCTGGCGCCCCTGCTTGGCCGCGGCGTTCCCGGGCGGGCGGCACGAGGCGGCGGCCGCCGGAGCGCGGTTCACGCGGGCGTGGACCCACGGGCACGCGCTCGTCGTGCAGGCGCTGCGCAGCCGCGCGGCGCACCACGAGCCTCTGGTGACGGGCATCCCGCTGCCCGGCCGCGGGCAGTCTGCCCGGCCCCGGGTCTCCGTCGAGGAAGGGATCTCGACGTGCGCGCTCCTGCTGCGGATGGTGGACCGGGACCTGGCGGAGTGGGTGGCCGGAGAGTCGCGGGTCCCGGGGCTGCTCGCCGCCGCTCCATGACCCGGTCCGGCGCGCGCCAGGTGCGAAGGTCCCCCCGTCGGGGTGCCAGACGGGTCAGGCTGTCCCCGGGGGCTGGTGTCGACGGCCCCCGCAGGGGGACGTAGGGGGACGACATGCGACGTCGACGGCTGCCGCGGATCGCTGCGCTCAGCGGTGCGGACGCGGCGCTGGCCCGGCACGTGGCGGTGCACTCGCCCGTCGCGGCGGGTCCGGCGGCGCTGACCTGGACGCTCACGCTGCTGGCCGAGGGCGGCGGGCCGCTGGCGGAGAGCCGGACCACGTCGCCGGACTTCCCGGTGCCGCTCGCGGACATCGCGCAGGTGCACCTGGACGTGGTCGGCCTGGTGCAGGCGGGGGAGTGGGAGCCGGTGCCGGTGCGGGGCGGCGGCGTGCGGTTCCAGGCCCCGGTGCGGGTCGCGCCGCTCGGCTGAGCGACCGCGGGTCAGTCGTCCTCGTCGTCGAGGGGCGCCCGCTGGTGCGGGACCACGGGCAGGTCGGCGTGGTCGAGCGGCCCGGGGTCGCGGTCCCGCTCGTGCGGCGGTCGCGCGTCCGGTCGGTCGCGCTCGTCGTCCTCGCCCATCGTGCCCCCCGGCATCAGCCCTCCACGGTGCGGCCACGCTAGGGGCAGGTCCGCGTCCTCGCAGGTCGGGAGGCGCCCGTTCGGGTGAACAGGCGCGCGTCTCACCCGGTCCCGGCACGACGGAGCCCCGCCCCGCGAGTGCGGGACGGGGCTCGACGGCGGCGATCAGTGCTTGAACGCGTCCTTGACCTTCTCGCCGGCGTCCTTGATGTCGGCCTTCGACTGGTCGCTGCGGCCCTCGGCCTCGAGGCGCTCGTCGTCGCTCGCGCGACCCGTGGCCTCCTTGACCTTGCCGGCGACCTTCTCGGCGGCGTTCGCGATCTTGTCGTCCAGTCCCATGGGGTCCTCCTTCGACAGCCTGACCTGATGTCTCGACGGTAGGTCGGGGTGCGGGAGGTCGCATCCGGAGCGCCAGGTCAGGGGGGTGGAATCACCCGGCGGCGGCATCCCGGGCGACCTGCGCGAGGGTGCGGCTGAGCAGGCAGAACTCGTTGCCCTCCGGGTCGGCGAGCACGTGCCAGGAGACGTCGTCGCCCTGGCCGACGTCGGCGCGGACGGCCCCGAGGGCGAGCAGCCGGGTGAGCTCGGTCGCCTGGTCGTCGCCGTCGGCGGGACGCAGGTCGACGTGCAGGCGGTTCTTGGTGCGCTTGTCGTCCGGGACGGGGACGAAGATCCACGGGGTCGCGGCACCGTCGGGCGGCAGCAGGTCGACCGTGCCCTCGTCCTCGTCGGGGTCGACGGTCCAGCCGAGGACGTCGGCCCACCAGCGCGCGAGCGCGAGGGGGTCGTGGGCGTCGACGCTGAGCTGGCTCACCACGGTTCCCATGCGCCGCACGGTAGGACGGCCGCGCCCCGCGCGCCAGGTCACCCGCCGAGGCGGGCGGCCACCGCCGCGACCTCCTCGGGGGTGCCGACGATCTCCAGGTGCATCTCGTCGGCGCGGTCGAAGTCCCCGCCCCAGGCCACCACCGGGGCGACCTCGTCGAGGATCGCCCGCAGGGCGACGAGCTGCGCGTCGGTGAACGTGTCGCTCGCGCCCAGGGGGTGCAGGGTCGCGTTGAAGTCCACGGCGGTGCCGGACGCGTGGTTGGACAGGCCGTCGTCCTCGCCGCGCACGGGCCGGTACGCCCACCCCCAGGACGACGAGACGTCGATGGGCTCGACCTCGGCGTGGAACCGCTCGGCGACGTGCAGCAGCACGGTGTGCACGTCGCCGTCGAGCACGCGGCCGGTCACCCACGGGAACGGGGCGAGGCGCGGGTCGTCGCCGGACTCGACGGCGGGCCAGCCGTTGACGGACACAGGCCCGGTCGACCCGGTCGGGGCGGTGTCGGTGCCGCGGGTGCCGAGGGCGAGGGCGATCCCGGCGACCAGCACCACCGTCACCCCGACGAGCCAGGTCAGGCGGGTGCCGCGCCGGGGGCGCGGCGGTGCGTCGGCGGGGGTGAGCTGCAGGGTGACCATGTCCCCGACGCTAGGGACGGCGCCGGGCCCGCCGCGTCGGGCCGGGGACCGGTCCGGGGGCGCACCGGCCCTGATCCTCGGGTGGAGGCGGCCTCCACCCGAGGACGGGGGTCAGTCCCCGCGGACCCCGGCGACGGGGGTCCCGGCCTTCGCGGCGAGCGCCGCGGCCCCGACGATCCCGGCGGCGTTGCGCAGCTGGGCGGGCACGATCGGCGCGCGCAGGTGCAGCAGCGGCAGGAACTTCTCGTGGTGCTTGCTGACGCCGCCGCCGACGACGATGAGGTCGGGCCAGAACAGGTCCTCGATGACGCCGAAGTACCGCTGCAGGCGCTCGGCCCACTGCTCCCAGTCGAGGTCCTCGCGGTCGCGGGCGGCGTCGGACGCGCGGGTCTCGGCGTCGTGCCCGTCGATCTCGAGGTGCCCGAGCTCGAGGTTCGGGACGAGGACGCCGTCGGCGACGATGGCGGAGCCGATGCCGGTGCCGAGCGTGCAGATGAACGTGACGCCGGACGTGGAGCGCGCGGCGCCGTACACGGTCTCGGCGTACCCGGCGGCGTCGGCGTCGTTGACGGCGATGACCCGGCGGCCGGTCGCGTCGCCGAGCACGTGCTCGATGTTGGTGCCGATCCACGAGCCGTCGACGTTGGCGGCGGACCGCGCGACGCCGTGCTGCACGACGGCGGGGAACGTCACGCCGATGGGTGCGTCGGCGGGCAGGTCGAACCGCCCGACGAGCTCGGCGACGGTGGCGGCCACGGCGGCGGGCGTCGCGGGCTGCGGGGTGGGGATGCGGATGCGGTCGGCGGCGAACTCGCCGGTCGTCAGGTCGACGGGGGCGCCCTTGATGCCCGAGCCGCCGATGTCGATGCCGAACGCGGTGCCCGTCAGGGCCGTGTGGTGGGTGCTCATGGGAGTGTGAGGATCTCCGCTCCGGTGTCGGTGACCAGCAGGGTGTGCTCGAACTGGGCGCTGCGGCGCAGGTCCGCGGTGACCACGGTCCACCCGTCGTCCCACGTCGTCCAGTCGGGGGTGCCGAGGTTGAGCATCGGCTCGATGGTGAAGACCATGCCCGGCTCGATGACCTGGTCGTACATCGGCGCCGAGTCGTAGTGCGGGATGACGAGGCCGGAGTGGAAGGCCTCGCCGACGCCGTGCCCGGTGTAGTCCCGGACGACGCCGTAGCCGAACCGCGCGGCGTACTTCTCGATGACCCGGCCGATGACGTTGATCTCCCGGCCGGGCTTGACGGCCTTGATCGCCCGGTCCAGGGACTCGCGGGTGCGCTCGACCAGCAGCCGGGACTCCTCGTCGAGGTCGCCGACGCCGAAGGTCGCGTTGTTGTCGCCGTGCACGCCGCCGATGAACGCGGTGATGTCGATGTTCACGAGGTCGCCGTCGACGAGGACCGTCGAGTCGGGGATGCCGTGGCAGACGACCTCGTTGACGGAGGTGCACAGCGACTTCGGGAACCCGCGGTAGCCCAGCGTCGACGGGTACGCGTGGTGGTCGAGCAGGAACTCGTGCCCGATGCGGTCGAGCTCGTCGGTGGTGACACCGGGGGCGACGTGCCGCCCGACCTCCGCCAGCGCCTGCGCGGCGATCCGGGCAGCGACGCGGATGCGCTCGACCACCTCGGGGGCGACGACGTCGCTGCCCGCGTAGGGCGTCGGCGCGGGCCGGTCGACGTACTCGGGGCGGGGGATGCTGGCGGGCACCTGCCGACGGGGGCCGACGGTGCCCGGGACGAGCGCCGGCCTCGGCGCGTCAACGGACGTCATGGCTGGCAGTCTACGAACCAGGGGCCGCCTCCGGAGAACCGGCGGCCCGGGAGCACCAGGAGGGCGCTGTGGCCGACGAGTTCTACTTCAACACCGAGACCGGGCAGGTCGAGCAGGGCAAGCAGACGACGTGGGCGCACCTGATGGGCCCGTACCCGACGCGGGAGGCCGCGCAGCACGCCCTGGACAAGGCCCGCGCCCGCAGCGAGGCGTGGGACGAGCAGGACCGCGAGGACTCCTAGGGCTCACGCCTCGACGGTCACCCCGGCCACGGCGCCGGACGCGTCGAAGCGGACGGCGGGCCAGTACCCGTGCGGGAGGTGCTCGCCGCAGGTGTCGTCCAGGTGCAGCACGAGGTCCCCGCCGGGTCGGGCCTCGACGGTCTGCAGGGCGAGGTCCGTCGCGGCGTCGTCGAGCTCGACCTCGGCGGGCGTCTCCTCGCTGAGGTGCGTGACCACCGCGTCGGTCGCGCGCCGGGTCCAGCCGGGCACGTCGGCGGCGAAGGCGCCCAGGCGCTCGACCAGTGCGGCGGCCTCGTCCGGGTCCGCGGTGGTCAGCATCAGCTCCGGCGCGGGCGCGGTCTCCGCATGGAGCAGGTACGTGTCGTGGACGAGGACCTCGCCGTCCGTGAGCGTGGTGGTGGCGCGGGTGAAACCGCCCCACGGCGAGGTGATGACGGGGTACGTGTCGGTCACGCCACGTGATGCTACGGCCCGGGCTCCGTCAGGTCGTCCCGCCCCGGAGCCGGGCCGCGACCTCGGCGACCGCCGCGGCGTCGCCCACGATCTCGAAGTGCATCTCGTCGGAGCGACCGCCGTAGTCCCCGCCCCAGACCACCACCGGGGCGACCTCGGCCACGATCGCGTGGATCGCGTCGACCTGGTCGTCCGTGAACGTGTCGCGCGCCCCGATGGGGTGCTCGGTGGCGTTGAGGTCGATCGCGGTGCCGGAGGCGTGGTTCGACACGACGTCGTCGGACTCGCCGCGCACGGCCCGGTTCGCCCAGCCCCACGAGGAGTCCGGGTCGACGGGCTCGACGGTGGCGTCGAACCGCGCGGCGACGTGGTCGAGCACGGTCCGGACGTCCCCGGCGCGCAGCCTCCCGGTGACCCAGGGGGACTGCTCCAGCAGGTCGTCGTCCCCGCGCTCGAACACGGGCCAGCAGTTCTGCGACTGCGTCGCCGTGGGGACGCAGGTCGGGTCGGGGAGCTCGACCACGTCGGCGGCGGGGGCGGGTTCGGGTCCGGAGAGCAGGCGGCCGACGAGCAGCACGGGGACCCCGACGACGAGCAGGGCCAGGACGCCGAGGACGACGACGCCGCGGCGGGTCAGCCGCAGCCGGGGCGGCCCACCCGGTCGACCGGGCCCGCCCGGGCGAGCCGTGCCCGGGTGCCCGGAGGTGCGCGTCCCGCGTGGTGCGGCCTCCGTCCGGGCCGCCCGTGGC
>NZ_RFFI01000159.1 GCF_003696205.1 Cellulomonas triticagri | reverse complement strand
CGGGCGTCGGCGGCGTGCCGGGCGGGGCCGCTCGCCGCGGGACCGCCGGGGCGGGCCGGGTCGCCGTCGTCGGGGCCGGGCGCCTCGGGGCCCTGGGGTCCGGGCGTACCCGGGCTGCGGCCGCGCAGCGGACCGAGGGTCAGCAGCAGGGCCACGACGACACCGACGCCGAGGCCGACGAGCACCGCGGTGGTCGAGAACCACATGAGCGCGGCGGCCGCACCGGTGAACAGCGCCGTCCAGACGTAGAGGATGATCACGGCCCGGCGGTGCGAGTGGCCCAGCGCCAGCATCCGGTGGTGCAGGTGCATCCGGTCCGGGTGGAACGGCGACTTGCCCGACCCGACCCGGCGGATGACGGCCAGCCCCATGTCCAGCAGCGGCAGCAGCAGCACGGCGACCGGCAGCAGGATCGGCAGGAACGCCGGGACCGACTGGCGGGTGTTCACGATCGCCGGGTCGATCTGCCCGGTCACCTGGATGCCCGCGGCCGCGATCACCAGGCCGATGAGCATGGACCCCGAGTCGCCCATGAAGATGCGCGCGGGGTTGAAGTTGTGCGGCAGGAACCCGATGCAGGCGCCCACCAGCAGCGCCAGGATCATCGTGGCGAGGTTCGAGTAGTCCCCCGGGCTCGCCTCGCGGGTGAGCTGGTAGGAGTACAGCAGGAAGCCGAGGCCGCCGATCGCGATCAGGCCCGCGGCGAGGCCGTCGAGCCCGTCGACGAAGTTCACGGCGTTCATCGCCACGACGACCACGAGCACGGTCAGCCCCAGCCACACCCGGCTCGACCCGACGATGATCCCGTCGATCGGCAGCTGGTAGAGCGCCAGCCCCTGCCAGGCCATCACGAACGCCGCGAGCACCTGGCCGACCAGCTTGGTCATCCAGTCGAGGTCCCAGATGTCGTCGGCGACACCTAGGGCGCAGACCATCGTCGCGGCGGCGGCGATGCCGATGATCGGGCGCGGGTTCTCGAACACCGCGTCGAGGAACGGCAGCTGCCCGGCCATGATCAGGCCGACCATCAGGCCGGCCCACATCGCCAGCCCGCCGAGGCGCGGCGTCGGGATCGAGTGCACGTCGCGCGACCGCACGGCGGTGATCGCCCCCCACCGGAGCGCGCACCAGCGCGCCACCGGCGTCAGCAGGTACGTGGCCGCGGCGGCGATCAGCAGCAGGAGGAGATACGCCCTCACCGGCCGGGTTCACCTGCCACGACGGGGGCGACCTCGCGGAGCCGCTCCAGGCTGATCGCGCCCTCGCGCACCACCCGCAGCTCGTCGCCGGTGGCGTCCACGATGGTCGAGGCGACCTGGCCAGGGGTGCGGCCGCCGTCCAGGTACACCTGCACCCGGTCGCCGAGCTGCTCGTGCGCCTCGCGGACCTCCAGCGCCGACGGCTGCCCCGTGCGGTTGGCGCTGGACACCGCCATCGGGCCGGTGCGCTGCAGCAGCGCGAGCGCGACGGGGTGGTCCGGGACGCGCAGCGCGACGGTGCCGTGCGTGTCGCCCAGGTCCCACGCCAGCGACGGCTGCGCCACCAGGATCACGGTCAGGCCGCCGGGCCAGAACGCCTCGGCCAGGTCGCGGACCTCCGCGGGGACGCCCATCGCCAGGCCGTCCAGCGTGCGCACGTCCGGCATCAGCACGGGCGGGGGCATCTGCCGGCCGCGGCCCTTCGCCGCGAGCAGCGCCGCGACGGCCTCCGGCGTGAACGCGTCCGCGCCGATGCCGTAGACCGTGTCGGTCGGGAGCACCACCAGACCCCCGCGCTGCACCGTGTGCACGGCGGCGTCGAGGGAGGGTCCCCACGTGGCGGGGTCGGTCGCGTCGAGGAGGGCGTCGTCGGTCACGGCTGCGAGTGTCCCACGCCCGGCTGGGCGACCGGTCGCGGCTCGCCCGCCCCGTCGTCGCGCGCACGGCGGCGCGCGACCAGCATCCGCGGGCGTCCGGTCAGGTCCGGGCGGGACTCCACGGCCTCGAACGCGCCGGTGGCCTCCGCGTCGGCCCGCGCCGCGGCGTCCTGCACCTCGGCGTGCTCCATGACCAGCAGGCCGCCCGGCGCCAGCAGCCGCGCGGCCGCGGCGAGCACCGCGCGCGGGATCTCCAGGCCGTCCGCCCCGCCGCCGTACAGCGCGAGGTCGGGGTCGTGGTCGCGGACCTCCGGGTCCACCGGCACCGCGTCCGGCGGGATGTACGGGGGGTTGGACACCAGGACGTCGACGGTGCCGTCCAGGTCCGCGAGCAGGGACGGGTCGCGGACGTCGCCCTGCTCGATACGCATGGTCAGGCTGCCGCTCAGCCCGTGGTTCGCGCGCGTGAGGGCGACGGCCTCCGGGGAGGCGTCCACCGCGACGACGCGGGAGCCCGGGACCTCGGTGTCCACCGACAGCGCGATACCGCCCGCGCCGCAGCACAGGTCGACCACCAGGGGCGTGCGGTCCTCCGACGCGATCCGCGCGGCCTCGTCCACCGCGACCTGCGCGACGACCTCGGTCTCGGGGCGCGGCACGAACACCCCGGGCTCGACCCGCAGCGACAGGTAGCGGAAGACCGTCGAGCCCACGATGTGCTGCAGCGGCTCCCGGGAGCGGCGGCGCTCGACGAGCTCGGCGTACTCCTCGGTGAACCCCTCCGGCACCGGCGGGGCCAGCACGAGGTCGAGGCGCGGCAGGCCCAGCGCGTACGCGGCCAGGGCGGTCGCGTCGTGGCGCGGGGACCCCACGCCGGCCTCGGCGAGCACGCGCGCGGCACCCTCGACCAGGGCGCGCATGGTCGGTGCGGGGCGCTCGGCCCCCGCCTCCGCGCTCACCGGGCGCCGTCCGCCGAGCCCGCCGCGCCCGTCGAGCCCGCCGCCGCGAGGCGCGCGGCCTCGTCCGCGTCCACCGCGGACTGCACGACCGGGCCGAGGTCGCCGTCGAGCACCTGGTCCAGGTTGTACGCCTTGTACCCCGTGCGGTGGTCGGCGATGCGGTTCTCCGGGAAGTTGTACGTGCGGATCCGCTCGGAGCGGTCCACGGTGCGCACCTGCGACCGGCGGGCCTCGCTCGCCGCGGCCGCGGCCTCCTCCTGGCGGGCGGCCAGCAGGCGCGCGCGGAGCACGCGCATGGCCTGCTCGCGGTTCTGCAGCTGCGACTTCTCGTTCTGCATCGACACGACGATGCCGGTCGGCACGTGCGTGATCCGCACCGCCGAGTCCGTGGTGTTCACGGACTGCCCGCCGGGACCCGACGAGCGGTAGACGTCGATCCGCAGGTCGTTCGGGTCGATCTCCACCTCGCCCTCGTCCTCCACCTCGGGGAAGACCAGCACGCCCGCCGCCGAGGTGTGGATGCGGCCCTGCGACTCGGTGACCGGGACGCGCTGCACGCGGTGCACGCCGCCCTCGTACTTCAGGCTCGCCCAGACGCCGTCGGCCGGGTCGGTGACGGCGCCGCGCGCCTTCACGGCGACCTGCACGTCCTTGTAGCCGCCGAGGTCGGACTCCGTCGACTCCAGCGTCTCGGTCTTCCAGCCCCGGCGCTCGGCGTACCGCAGGTACATGCGCAGCAGGTCGCCCGCGAACAGCGCGGACTCCTCGCCGCCCTCCCCCGCCTTGATCTCGAGGATGACGTCGCGGGCGTCGTCGGGGTCGCGCGGCACCAGCACGCGGCGCAGCCGCTCGGCGGCGTGGTCCGCCGCCTCCGCCAGCCCGGGGACCTCCGCGGCGAACGCCTCGTCCTCGGCGGCGAGCTCGCGGGCGTCCGCCAGGTCCTGCGCGGCGGCGCTCCACGCCCCGTGCGCCTGCGCCACCCGGCCGAGCTCCGCGTACCGGCGGCCCAGCGTGCGGGCGAGCGCCTGGTCGGCGTGCACCGCCGGGTCGGCGAGCTGCTGCTCGATCCGGGCGTGCTCGTCGAGCAGCGGCCGTGCGGCGGCGAACGGGTCGCTCATCGCGTCCTCCAGTCGGGGTGCCGCGGCGCGCGGCGGGTGCGGCAGGCCCCCGGCGCACGCGCCACACGACCTGCGGACATGCGAAAGCGCCGGTGACCGCGGCCCGTGGAGGGGCCGCCGGTCACCGGCGCCGAGGTCGCTAGTTGGCCGACTTCTTGCCGTAGCGCGCCTCGAACCGGGCCACGCGGCCGCCGGTGTCGAGGATCTTCTGCTTGCCCGTGTAGAACGGGTGGCAGGCGCTGCACACGTCGGCCCGGATCTCACCGGACGTCGAGGTGGAGCGGGTGGTGAACGTGTTGCCGCAGGTGCAGGTCACCTGGGTCACCACGTACTCGGGGTGGATTCCAGCCTTCACAGTTCTCTCCTCGTGTGGTGTCTCCGGGTCGTGCGCGCTCGCCGCGCACGTGAACCGCAGACCGACAGGACAGTGTGCCAGAACACCGGGGTGCGGCGAAATCTTCCCGGGAGGCGGGGACAGTTGCCCGGGCCTACCGTCGAGGGCGATGAGCACGCGACGCAGCCCCCAGTCCCTGTCCGTCCTCGGTGCCGGTGCGCTCGGCGCCGCCCTGCTGCTCGCCGGGTGCTCCGGCGGGTCCGGCGGGGACGACACCGCGGCACCGGCGCAGCCGACGGCGGCACCGCCCGCGTCCTCGGCGCCGGCCGCCACCCCGGAGCCGACGACCCCCGCGCCCGCCGGGTGCACCGGCACCGGGGACGCGGCACCGGCCGACGCCGCGACCGTCTCCACGATCGACCTCGACGGCGACGGCTCCCCCGACACCCTGTGGATCGCCTCCGACGGGAGCACGCGCACCCTCGGCGTCACCACCGCCGCCGGCGCCACCTTCACCAGCCCGATCGACCTCGCGGGGCCCGCGGGTGCCAGCGCGTTCGCCCTCCACCCCGACCCCGCCGGTCCCACGATGGTGCTGCTGTCGGACAACCGCGTCGCCGACCTGCTGCTGGTCGAGGACTGCGCGCTCGTCCCGGCCACCGACGCCGCCGGGACGCCGTGGCAGTTCGACCAGGGCTTCGCCGGGCAGGGCACCGGCGTCGGCTGCCTCGACCTGGACGGCGACGGCACGCAGGACCTGGTCGGTCTGAACCTGGTGGACGACACCGTCACCCGCACCGTGATCGACGTCGACGGCACGGTCGCGAGCGCAGGCGCGTCCGACAGCGTCGACGTCGCCGGGGACGCGACCGCGCAGGAGACCGCACGGCAGATCACCTGCGGCACCCGCACCCTCCAGTCCGACGGCGTCCACGAGCCCGCATAGACCGCGCCGCGTCGAGAGCGGAGAAGCTGGCCCGAGATGTCGCGGATGTCCTGCGGTTTCTCCGCTCTCGGCGATGGCAGGATGTCCGGGTGCTGCGCATCGGTCTGGTCATCGACGACGGGCTCGACCGACCCGACGGGGTGCAGCAGATCGTGCTCACCCTCGGGCGGCGGCTCACCGCGCTCGGTCACGAGGTGCACTACCTGACGTCGAGCACCGAGCGCACCGACCTGGCGAACCTGCACGTGCTCGGCCGCACGGTCTCAGTGAAGTTCAACGGCAACCGGCTCGGCACCCCGCTGCCCGCCTCGCGCACCGCGATCCGCCGGCTGCTCGCGGAGGTCCCGTTCGACGTCCTGCACGTCACCATGCCGTACAGCCCCGTGCTCGCCGGGCGGGTCGTGTCCGCCGCGCACCCCCGCACCGCGGTCGTCGGGCAGTTCGTCATCTACCCGCAGGACGCGCTGACCCGCTGGGGCATCCGCGCGCTCGGCGTCCTGGAACGGCGGCGCCTGCGGCGCTTCGACGCCATCAGCGCCCTGTCGGTCGCGGCGCTGGACCCGGTGCGGGAGGCGTTCGGCCGCGCCGACGCGCCCGTGATCGGCGGACCCGTCGAGCTCGGCGAGCCGCTGCCCGCCGCCGAGCGGGGCCCGGGCGACCCGGTGCGGATCGTCTTCCTCGGGCGGCTGGTCGAGCGCAAGGGACCGCGCGAGCTCCTGGCGGCCGCCGCGCGCCTGTCCACCGACCGGCCCTGGACGCTGACCCTCGCCGGACGCGGCCCGCTCCTGGACGACCTGCGCGCCCGCGCCCGCGCCGCCGGGATCGCCGACCGCGTCGACTTCCCCGGGTTCGTGGCCGAGGAGGACAAGCGCGCCCTGCTCGCCGGGGCCGACGTCGTCGCGCTCCCCTCCACCGGGGGCGAGTCCTTCGGGATGTCGGTCGTCGAGGCGCTCGCCGACGCGGGCGGCGTGGTGCTCGCCGGGGACAACGCCGGGTACCGCACCCCGATGGCCGGGCTCGAGGACCAGCTCGTGGACCCCGGCGACACCGCGGCGTTCGCGGCCACGCTGGCGCGCTGGGTCGACGACCCGGACGCCCGGGCGGCGGCGGTCGCGCCGCAGCGCGCGGCGGCGCAGCGCTTCGAGGCCGGGGCGATCACGGCCCAGACCCTCGCCTGGTACGAGCAGGCCCTGGCGACCCGCCGCGGCTGACGCCCGCGCGGACCAGACCGCCCGCCCGACCCTGCCCGCGCCGGACCCTGCCTCGCCCGCTGCCCGACCCCGCTGCTCGGCCCCGTCGGGAGCGCGCGCCGAGTGTCCACTTCGCGCCTGCGCCGGTCGCGGGGTCCGCAGGCGAGAAGTGGACACTCGGCAACCGATGGAGCGGACGCGTGGGGGCGGAGCCTGGGCGGGGTGGGGACGCGCGCCCTCGGCATCGCCGCGGAGCGGCGGACCCGCCGTGGGCGCGGCGAGGGCGCGGCGAGGGCGCGGCGAGGGCGCGGCGAGGG
>NZ_RFFI01000158.1 GCF_003696205.1 Cellulomonas triticagri | reverse complement strand
CGGCACGGCTCCGGCCGCGGGCCCGGCGCCACCCGGCCACGCCGTGCCGTGCTGCCCGGTGAGCGTCGCGGTCGCGCGGCCGAGCAGGGCCGCGAGCGCCGGGGTCGCGTCGGCCCGGCCGCGGTCCTTCCAGGTCACGACGACACGGCGCACCGTGCCGTGGTTCTCCGCAAGCGCCCAGACGGGCAGCACCGACCCGTCGAGCCGGTCGAGCCGCGGCGCCCCGTGCTCGCACCGCCGTGGCGGCCCGGACCACGGTTCCGCGCACCGGCTGCAGATCAGCGCGCCCGCGAGGCCGCAGCCGAGGCAGGTGACGGGGAGCACGAGGTCGAGCAGGTCCCGGCCGAGCGCGGCCAACCGCCCGCCGGGGGCGGCGGGCGACGGGGCGCGGGGCGGGGCGAGGTGCACGCGTCCACGGTGCCCCCGGCGTCGGCGGCCGCCCGCCCGTCGTCCCCAGCCCGCGACGTGCTCGCGCACCGCCCCCGCCTGTGGACGGCTCGGCGCCCGGCCCCGGGGCCCTGGCGCGGACGCCCGCGTCAGCCCGCGAACGACGGGTCGCGCACCCCGGTCGCGACGGACTTCCAGCTCGCCCCCTCGCGGGCGAAGAGCTCGCCCTCGGTGCTGGTGAGGTACAGCGCGCTGGCGCCCCGGCCCCCGGCGATGTCGACGGTGTCGGCCAGCGGCGGGAGCGCCTGCACCTGCCCGGAGACGGGCACGAGGTGGTAGACGGCGGTGGTGGCGCTGCCGGACCGGCCCAGCACCCCGAGCGTGGACTCGTCGACCCAGACGACGCGGGTCGCGTCCACGAGGGTGAGACCGGTGCGCCAGGCGTCACCGAGCATCTGGGGGGTGCCGGACCCGTCCCGGACGACGGAGGTGACGTCGACGCGGACCCCGTCCGTCCCGAGCGACACGACGGCGACCCGGGAGGCGTCGTGGGCGACGCGCAGGGACTGCACGGTCCGGCTCTGCAACCACTCCGCCTCGACGGTGACGGCGGTGCCGGAGGGGTCGACCGCGATCAGCTCGCCGGTGTCCCGGCCGGACGCGGTCCACGTCCAGCCGAGGCGGTCGACGGACGGGGCGACCAGCTGGGGTCCCTGGAGCAGCGTCCGGGACGGAGCGCCCTGCCGGGGTGCGGTGACCAGGCGGTCCGGGCCGGACAGCAGGACGCGCACGTCGCCCTCGCCGTCGCGGGCGGGGTCGCGGGCGTCGAGACCCGCCAACGAGGTCACGTCGGAGACGGGCACGAGCGAGCCCTGGGACAGCTGGACGAGCGCGTCGTCCTGGACCACCTCGACGGTGTCGCCCCAGTCCTGCCCCCGGTCGAGCTCGGCGGCCTCGACGTCCATGGGCACGCCACCCGCGGTGACGTCGACGGTCCGGACCCGGGCGATGCGCAGCGACGCCTCGAGCTGGGCCTGCAGCAGGGCGCGGTCCTCGGGCTCGGTGGGCAGCCCCCCGGACGACAGGCTAACGGCGGCGACGCCCTCCTCGTCCACCGACACGGCGTCGGGCTGCAGCACGGCACCCTCGGGGACCGCGGTGCGCACGGCGTCGCGCAACCACGGCGACGGCCCGGTGATGAGGGCGCGGACGATGCTCGTCGCGAGGTTCCGCAGCGGGAACCAGCGGGTCTCGGGGACCAGGTACTCGCCGTCCTGGGACAGGAAGTACAGGGTCGCGGACCGGTAGATCGCCTCGAAGTTCGGCTCGGAGAGCACGACGCCGTCCTCCAGCCCGGAGATGCGCCACTGCTGCTCCGAGTCCTGCACCAGCTGGAACTCCAGCTGCTCCTGGGTGTCCGGGCCACCCTGGACGTACCGCCCCTCGCCGTCGATGCGGGCGGCGACCCGGACGGACACGGTGACCGTGGACCCGTCGACCCGGATCACGGGGCTGTACGCGGTGGAGTAGACGACGACGCGGTCCCGGGGGCTCCACGAGCGCCGCGCCTCGCCGGACAGGTACTCGCGGGCGTTGCGGAAGTCGTCGGCGGAGTCCGCGGAGGTGGTGTCGCGGCTGAACCCGGCGGCGCTCGCCCCGAGGAACCCGCGCACGATGTCCTCCGGTGTGCCGTCCTGCGGCGGGGGGTCGCCGAGCGGCTCGACGGCGCCCTGGTCGCTGACGCGCTCGACGCCCACGCCGACGGGTCCGGAGGTGGGCATGGCGACGCAGCCGGTGAGCAGGGCGAGCAGCGCGACGACGGCCGCGAGCCCCCGGGCGGTCGTG
This sequence comes from Cellulomonas triticagri, assembly GCF_003696205.1. Taxonomy (GTDB): domain Bacteria; phylum Actinomycetota; class Actinomycetes; order Actinomycetales; family Cellulomonadaceae; genus Cellulomonas; species Cellulomonas triticagri. The sequence continues at coordinate 4,529 of NZ_RFFI01000158.1, read as the reverse complement.
GGACGGGTCATCTCGGGTCCTCCCCCGCGGCGCCGGCCGCGTGCTCCTCGCGCTGCCGGGCGCGCGCCACGGCCTGCTGGGCCTCGCGGGCCCGGGCGACGACGTCGAACGAGCCGGTGGTGGGCGGCAGGTCGGGCAGGGACGACGGCCCGACCGCGTCCTCGCCCGGGTCCACCACGGGGTCGTCGTCCTCGGGCGGCGCCAGGTCCAGCGGCGAGCCGTCGAGGACGATGCCGGCGCGGCGCGGCAGGGTCAGCCGGAAGCTCGCGCCCCGGCCGGGACGGCCCCACGCCTCCAGCCAGCCGCCGTGCAGGTGGGCGTCCTCCAGCGAGATCGCGAGGCCGAGCCCGGTGCCGCCCGTGGTGCGGGCGCGCGCGGGGTCGGCGCGCCAGAACCGGTCGAAGACGTGCGCGGCCTCGTCCCGGGTCATGCCGACGCCGTGGTCCCGGACGGTCACGGCCACGGCGCGGTCGTCGGCGCCGACGGTGACGCGCACGTCGGTGCCGTCGGCGTGCTCGATGGCGTTGACCAGCAGGTTGCGGAGCACCCGCTCGACCCGGCGGGGGTCGACGTCGGCGACGCACCGCTCGGCGGGCTCGACGACGGACAGCCACGACCCCTTGCGGGCCGCGAGCGGGACGGCCTGGTCGATAGCCGCCGCGACGACGTCCCGGACGTCCCGCGCCTCCGCGTCGAGGACGGCGGCGCCGGCGTCGAACCGGCTGATCTCCAGCAGGTCGCCGAGCAGGTCCTCGAACCGGTCGAGCTGCTGCTGCAGCAGCTCGGCGGACCGGCGCACGGCGGGCGGGAAGTCCTCGCGGGACTCGTAGAGCATCTCGCCGGCCATCCGCACGGTGGTCAGCGGGGTGCGCAGCTCGTGCGAGACATCGGAGACGAACCGCCGCTGCATCGCCGACAGGTGCTCCATGCGGACGATCTGGTCCTGCAGGCTCTCCGCCATGTCGTTGAACGAGCGGCCGAGGCGGGCCATCTCGTCCTCGCCGCGCACCGCCATCCGCTCGTGCAGGCGGCCGTCGGCGATGCGCTCGGCGACGTGCGCGGCGTTGCTCACCGGGCGCACGACCTGCCGCGTCACCAGCCACGTCATCGTGACCAGCAGGACGACCAGCGCGACCGCGCCGATGCCGAGGACGCCCTGCAGGAACTCCAGCCGCTCCTGCTCCGACTGCAGCGAGTACAGGAAGTACAGCTCGTAGGAGCCCGCCGCGGGCACCGTGACGACCTGCCCCACCACGATGCCCGGCTCCAGCCGCCCGCTCGCGGACGAGGACGCGGGCCACGCCACGGACTCCCAGCGCTGCCCCTCGTCCCGCGCGGTCGCCGTGCGCAGCTGGTCGGAGACGAGGGTGCGCGCCAGCTCGGAGTCGGTCGTCGCGCTGGTCACCAGGATCGGCTGCTGCTGACCGCGGGACCGCAGGATGAAGACCTCCCGCTCCCCCGAGCCCCCCGACCGCAGCGCGAGCGCCATGTCGTTGAGCAGCAGCTGCACCTCGGGCGCGGTCGTCGCCGTGGACGCGTCGAACGTCTCCTGCGCCTGCGCGGCGGCCCGCGCCGACTCGTCCAGCACCTGGTCGACGCGCTGCGTGAACAGGCCGTCCCGCACGCTCACCGACAGGAACCCGCCCAGCACCACCAGCGCCGTCAGCCCCGCCGCCAGCGTCAGCGTCAGCACGCGCGCCTGCAGCGACCCCCGCCACGCCCGGGTCAGTCGGCGCGCGCGGATGCCCAGCCGGACCCGCAGCAGCCGGGCCCGGCGGCCCGCCCCCGACGCGGCGCCCCGGGGCCGGGGCGGGGCGGCGCTCACGACGTCGTCGCGCCCGCCTTGTACCCGACCCCGCGGACGGTCACGACGATCTCCGGGCGCTCCGGGTCGGCCTCGATCTTCGAGCGCAGGCGCTGCACGTGCACGTTCACCAGGCGGGTGTCCGCGGCGTGCCGGTAGCCCCACACGCGCTCCAGCAGCACCTCGCGGGTGAACACCTGCCACGGCTTGCGCGCGAGCGCGACCAGCAGGTCGAACTCCAGCGGCGTCAACGAGATCGCCGCGCCGTCCCGCGTCACCCGGTGGCCCGTCACGTCGATCGACAGGTCGCCGATGCGCAGGTGCTCCGGCGCGGGCTCGTCGCTGCGCCGCAACCGCGCCCGCACCCGCGCGATCAGCTCCTTCGGCTTGAACGGCTTGGCGATGTAGTCGTCGGCGCCGGACTCCAGGCCCAGCACCACGTCGACCGTGTCCGCCTTCGCGGTGAGCATGACGATCGGCACCCCGGACTCCGCCCGGATCAACCGGCAGACCTCGGTGCCGTCCTTGCCGGGCAGCATGAGGTCGAGCAGCACCAGATCCGGCTGCGACGCCCGGAAGATGTCCAGAGCCTCGTCCCCGTCCGCGCAGAACACCGGCTCGAACCCCTCGGACCGCAGCACGATGCCGATCATCTCGGACAGGGCGGTGTCGTCGTCGACGACGAGAACGCGTCCCTTCATCGCCCCATGATGGCATCCGCGGACGTCCCACGGGTGCCGGACCGCGCCGCACCCCCCGGACGGGCGAGCCGTGACCCGGACGGCGGGCGTTCCCGCCGCGCGTCGGCCTGACGTGGCACGATGGCCGTCGGACGCGCCGGACGGGTCCGCGCGACGCCGGTCCACGGCAGGCGCCACCGTCCGCCCGAGCAGCAGGGAGCCACCCGATGAGCACGCCGCACGACGCGGGCAGCCCCCAGGACGGGACGCCGCAGGACCCGGCCGCGCCCGAGGGACGACCCGCCCCGCGGTACGGCCAGTACGCGCCGGCCGGGTGGCAGGCGCCGGGCACGGGCGGCGCACCTGCCGCGCCGGGCACGAGCGGTGCGCCTGCGGCGACGCCGCCGGCCGCCCCGACGCCCACGCTTGGGTACCCCCCGGCACCGGGGGCCGGGCAGGCGCCCGGGTACGGGCAGCAGCCCGGGTACCCGCAGGCACCCGGGTACGGCCAGCAGCCCGGCTACCCCCAGGCGCCCGGGTACGGCCAGCAGCCGGGGTACGGGCAGCAGCCGGGGTACGGCCAGCAGGGCTCGCCGGGCGCGCCCGGCGGCTACCCCCCGCAGGCGCCCACCCCGTACGGGTGGGGCGCCACCCCCTACCAGCCGCAGGCCGCGCGCCCGGGGATCATCCCGTTGCGCCCGCTGAGCATCTGGGAGATCTTCGACGGCACGTTCCGGGCGATCCGGCACAACCCGCGCACGATGTTCGGCCTGACCGCCCTGGTCGTCGCCGTCGCCACCGCGATCGGCGCCCTGGTCCAGTGGTACGTCGCCGGGCTGGTCGCGGGCGAGGTCAACGCGTGGTTGAACGACCTGGCCGGGTCGGCGTCGGGCACCGAGGAGATCACGGGATCGCTGGGCACCTCGCTCGGGCAGCTCGCGAGCCTGCCGATCACGTCCCTGACGACGCTGATCCTCACCGGCCTGCTGATCCTGTCGGTGAGCCGCTCGGTGATCGGCGAGCGCATCGGCATCGCCGAGATGCTGCGCGGCACCGGCAAGCGGGTGTTCTTCGTCGTGGCGTTCAGCGTCCTGCAGACCGTGGTGATCCTCGTCGGCACGGCCGCGATCATCGGCCTGGTCGTGCTCGGCTGGACCACCACGGAGAGCCCCGGGCTGGTGGTGCTGCTGAGCCTCGCCGGCGCCCTGGTGCTCGTCGCGGGGGCGTTCTGGCTGACCGTGCGCACGCTGCTCGCCCCGGCCGCGATCATGCTGGAGGGCGGCCGGTTCTGGGCGTCCGTCGCGCGGGCCTGGCGGCTCACGCGCGGGAGCTTCTGGCGCCTGCTCGGCATGTACCTGCTCGCGTACATCGTGCTGCAGGTCGTCGCGAGCATCGTGGTGCTGCCGATCTCGCTGATCACCACGCTCGCGCTGAACGACCCGTTCGGCCTCAGCGCGGCGTCCATCGCGATCACGGCGGTCGGCACGGCCATCGCCAGCACGCTGAGCACGGTGTTCCTCGCCGGCGTCATCGCCCTCGCCTACATCGACGTCCGGATGCGCCGCGAGGGCCTGGACGTCGAGCTCGCCCGCGCCGCGGCGGACGCCGGTCGGTGACGGTCCCCGCGCTGGTCCCGCACGGCACCCTCGGGTCCGTGCGCGTCCTGCTGCCCGTCGAGGTGCCGGTCGTCCCGGACGCCGAGGAGGCGCGGCGCTGGCTCGAGAACGAGCTCGCCGACCCGGTGTACCACCAGCGCCCCAGCCTGCTCTCGCAGCTGTGGGCGTGGCTGCAGCGGCTGTTCGAGGGCGCGGACGGCGTCCCGCTCGGCAACGTCGGGACGCTGCTGGCCGTCCTGGGGCTGCTCGTGGCGCTGGTCGGCATCGCGTTCCTGGTCACCGGCCCGGTGCGGCGCAGCCGCCGGGTCACCGGGACGGGCGCCGTCCTGGACGACGACGACCGCCGCTCCGCCGCCGACCTGCGCGCCGCCGCGGACGCCGCCGCAGCGCGCGAGGCGTGGGCCGCGGCGGTCGCCGACCGGTTCCGCG
>NZ_RFFI01000157.1 GCF_003696205.1 Cellulomonas triticagri | reverse complement strand
CGCCGGCGGCGCCGTGCCCGGTGGGGGCGGGGCGGGGCCGCCGGACGGCCGCAGGACGATCGTGGAGCCGCGCGGCGCCGAGCCGGACGGGCTCTGCTCCGCGATCATCCCGGGCGGCACCGCCGACGGCACCGGAGAGCCGAGCGCCGTGCGGAACCCGGCCGCGCGCAGCGCCGCCCGGGCCGCCGCCTCGTCCAGCCCGACCACCTGCGGGACGCCGACCTGACGTCCCAGGACCTCGTCCGGCCCGGCCGGCGCGAACCCGGGCACGGCCACGCCCTCCAGCGTCCGGGTCATGAAGCCCTTCCACACCGGCACCGCGACCGAGGAGCCGAAGACGTTCCGGATGGACCTCCCGTTGATCGTGATGCTCTGCATCGGGCGCATGCCGTCGGCGAACCCGACCCACACCGCCGTGGCCCGCACCGGCGTGTAGCCGACGAACCAGGTGTGCTCGTTGTGCGACGTGGTGCCGGTCTTGCCCGCCGACGGGAACGGCGGGGGATCTGTGCTCGCCGTGCCGCTCCACACGTTCTGCAGGGCGTGGTTCACGGCGTTCGCGACGCGGGGCTCCAGCGCCGCCGAGCACGTCGTGGTCGGGACGGGCAGCGCCGCGCCCGAGGGGTCCGTGACGGAGGCGATGGCGACCGGCGTGCAGAACGTGCCGCCCGTGGCGAACCCGGCGAACGCCGCCGCCATGGCGAGCGGGGACACCGAGTCCGAGCCGAGGACGTTCGCGGGCAGCGGGGCGAACGCGCCGTCCCCGGAGCTCCCGCCCGCCCGGTGGATGCCGAGGGCGGAGGCCGTGTCCATGATCCCGCACAGGTCCAGCCGGCTGGCCATCGCGATGTAGCCGGAGTTCACGGAGTTGCGGGTGGCGTCGAGGACGCTCATCACGCCGCCGGAGCGAGGGCCCTCGGCGTTGGCGAACCGGTACTCCGTGCTCCCGTTCAGGCCCGTGCACGGGGCCGAGAACTCCCGGAACCGGTACGAGAACCGGGTGGCGTTCACCGTCTCGCTGAGGCTGTGCCCCTCCTTCAGCCACTGCGCGAGCGTGAACGGCTTGAACGTCGACCCCGGCGGGAACCCGCTGCCGCCGCCGTACGCGAAGTCCGTGCTGTAGTTCACGGCCGCCTCGCGCTCGCCGTGCTCCGGCGTGTTGTTGTACCCGCGGTTCTGCGCCATCGACGTGATGCGGCCGGTGCCCGGCTCGACCGTGACCAGCGCCGTCGCCACCCCCGACGGGTCCGCGACGGGGACCTGGTTCTTCACCTCCTCGTCGGCGATGGTCTGCTCGCGCGGGTCGAGGGTCGTGACGATCGTCAGCCCGCCCCGGTACAGCCGGTCGATCCGCTCGTCCTCGGTCTCCCCGAACACTGGGTCGTTGCGGATCACCTTGGTCACGTAGTCGCAGAAGTACCCCGAGCCGCGCACCGCGGCGTCCGCGGCCATGCAGCCGACCCGGGTGTCGTCCACCCGCAGCGTGTCCGGCAGCGGGGTCGCGACGCCCGCCGCGAGCTCCTCGGCGGTGATGTACCCCTCGTCCCGCATCAGGCGCAGCACCCGGTCGCGGCGCTCCTGCGCGGCCGTCGGGTCCCGCGTCGGGTCCAGCGCCGACGGGCTGCGCGTCACGCCCGCGATCGTCGCCGCCTCCAGGTACGTCACCTCCGACGCGGGCTTGCTGAAGTACCGCTGCGCCGCCGCCTGCACCCCGTACGTGTTGACCCCGAACTGCGCGATGTTGAGGTACGCCTCGAGGATCTGGTCCTTCGTCATCTCCTTCTCGAGCGCGATGGCGAGCTTCGCCTCCCGGAGCTTGCGGGCGTACCCCTCCGCGCCCTCGGCCTCCCGGGCCGCCTCCGCCGCCGCCGGGTCGTCCGCCCGCACCGCCCGCTCGATCAGGACGTTCTTGATGTACTGCTGCGTCAGCGTGGACGCGCCCTCCGTGCGGTCCGGGTGCTGCAGGTTGCGCACCAGCGCCCGCAGCATCCCCTCCGGGTCGATGCCGCCGTGCTCGAAGAACCGCTTGTCCTCCGTCGCCACGACCGCGTCCTGCATCGGCTCCGACACCGCCGTCAGCGGGACGACGTCGCGGTTCTCCGCCCAGAAGTGCGCCAGCACCGTCGTGCCGTCCGCCGCCAGCACCACGGACCGCTCCGACAGCGGCTGCCGCTCCAGGTCGGTCGGCAGGTCCTCGAACGCCTCGACCGCGAGGTCCGTCGTCCCGTTCGCCACCGCGACCGACGGCAGCACCAGTCCGGCCGTCAGGACCCCGCCCACCGCGGCGGTGAGGACGAAGGCGAGCAGCAGCGCGACCGCCTGCAGGACGGTCACCCTGCGCGCGCTCCCGCGACGGGCTGCCATGTCGACACGCTAGGACAGCCCGTCGCCGCGCGCCCTGCGGGGCGGCCACGTTCGTCCGCCCCGGATGAGACGACCGCCGGAACCCGTGCGGGCCGCGACGCGTTCGACAGGTACGTCCCGGGGGTGAGCCGCACCCCGTCCGACGGGCACGACGAGAGGTGGGCACCATGGGCTTCCTGGACAGGCTGCTGGGCCGCGAGCCGCAGCGCCGCGACCCTGCCGCGTGGGGCGGGAACGCACCCGCGCCCCGTGCTGGCGACCCCGACGAGGTCGCCGTCGAGCGGTACCGCTACCTGCTGCGCACGGCCCCGCCGGAGGCGATCGAGCAGGCGCACGCGGAGGCGTTCGCGCAGCTCACCCCCGAGCAGCGGCAGCAGGTGCTCGCCGAGGTGTCCGCGCAGGTGCCCCCGGGCGAGCGGCCCACGGCCGACGACCCGCAGACCCTCGCCCGTGCGGCCACCCGCGCGGAGCTCCGGCAGCCCGGGACGCTGGAGCGCGCCTTCGGGCCGCGCGGCGGCGGGTACGGCGCCGGCGGCGGGATCGGGATGGGCGGGATCATCGCGGGCTCGCTGCTCGCCAGCGTCGCGGGTGCCTTCATCGGCACCGCCGTCGCCGACTCCCTGCTGTCCGACGGCGGCGACGTGGCGGCGGACGGCGGGGGAGCCGACGCCGGTGCGGACGGGGGCGACACCGGTGCCGACGCGGGCGGCGACTCCGGCTGGGGCGGCGACGTCGGGGCCGACGGCGGCGGCTGGGGTGGCTTCGGCGACTTCGGCGGGGGCGACTTCGGGGGCGGCGACTTCTGACGCCCGCGCGAGGCCCGGGGCGGCGTGCAGACCGCCCGTCCCGGGCCACGGCCGGGCCCGGGCCCTGGCCTCGAGCTGTGCTGTGACGCACGTGACACCCGCCCCGGTGCCGACGACCCGTCCACCGGGGACGACGAAGCCCCGCTCGCCTGGGGCGAACGGGGCTTCGGTGTGTGGCTCCGACCGGCGTCGATCCGGTGACCTTTCGATTTTCAGTCGAACGCTCTACCAACTGAGCTACAGAGCCAGGTACGACAACACCGGCCCAGCTGGACCGGTGTGTATCGAGCGACCCCGACGGGACTTGAACCCGCGACCTCCGCCGTGACAGGGCGGCGCGCTAACCAACTGCGCTACGGGGCCTCGTTGTGAGACCTATTCTTCCACATGCACTGCTCGTACCCCCAACGGGATTCGAACCCGTGCTACCGCCGTGAAAGGGCGGGGTCCTGGGCCGCTAGACGATGGGGGCTCGTTCGCCCCTGACGTCGAGGCGTCTTCAGACCGGTGATGACTTTACGGGTACATCGGGGGATCCTCCAAATCGGCGAGGATGGACCCGTGGTGGACATGACGCGCGAGGACTTCGAGGACGCCGTCCGCGACGGGCTGGACCTGATCCCGCCCGAGCTCGCGGCCCGGATGGACAACGTCGTGGTGCTGGTGGAGGACGACGCACCCGCCGACGACCCCGACCTGCTCGGCCTGTACGAGGGCGTGCCGCTGACCGAGCGCGGCGAGTTCTGGGCCGCGGGGTCGCTGCCCGACCGCATCACGATCTACCGCCACCCGACGCTGGCGATCTGCGCCGACCGCGACGAGGTCGTGGAGGAGGTCGCCGTCACCGTGGTGCACGAGGTCGCGCACCACTTCGGCATCGACGACGAGCGCCTGCACGAGCTCGGCTGGGCCTGACCCGGCACGCGACACCAGCCGGCAGTCCAGCCCCCCCAGCACCGCCGACCCGGCGGAGGACGGACCCCCCGTGACCGACCCGAGCACCGACACCCCCGCCCTGCACGACCACGCGGGCGTGCCGCAGCACGCGCACCAGGACGTCGCGCGGGTGCTGCACGCCCTCGCCGACCCGACCCGCCTGTCCCTGGTGCACCTGCTCGCCGACGGGGCGCAGCGCGTCGTGGACCTCACGGGCGTGCTGGGGCTGGCGCAGTCGACGGTGTCCGCGCACCTCGCGACGCTGCGCGGTGCCGGCCTGGTCGTCGCGACGCCCGAGGGCCGGGCGACCCGGTACTCGCTGGCGGACCCGGAGCTGGACGAGCTGCTGGGAGCGGCGGAGCGCGTCGTCGCCCGGACCACGGAGCGGCGCGCGGCGTCGTCCTAGGCTGACGGGGTGACCGCGACGCCGCCCCCCGCACCCGCCCCCGCATCGCCCCGGCTGGGGGTCGTGATCCTGCCGCAGGAGCGGTGGGCGCAGGCGCGGCACGTGTGGCGGCGCGCGGAGGAGTACGGGTTCGACCACGCCTGGACGTACGACCACCTGGCGTGGCGGTCCCTGGCGGACGAGCCGTGGTTCGCGACGGTGCCGCTGCTGGCGGCAGCCGCCGCGACGACCGAGCGCATCCGGCTGGGCACGTGGGTCGCGTCCCCGAACTTCCGGCACCCCGTGCCGTTCGCGAAGGACGTCATGGGCCTGGACGACGTCGCGGGCGGGCGGTTCCTGCTGGGGATCGGCGCGGGCGGCGAGGGGTTCGACGCGGGCGTGCTCGGCCCGGCGCCGACGCGCGGGGAGCGCACGCGGCGGTTCGAGGAGTTCGTCGAGGTGCTGGACCGGCTGCTCACCCAGCCCGTGACGGAGCACGAGGGCACGTTCTACGCCGCGCACGGCGCGCGGATGCACCCCGGCACGCTCGCCCGGCCGCGCACGCCCTTCGTCGTCGCGGCGAACGGCCCCCGGGCGATGGCGGTGGCGGCGCGGTTCGGGCAGGGCTGGGCGACCTACGGCCCGCTGTTCGCGCCAGAGGACGTCGAGGGTCCCGTCGGTGCCGCGCAGGAGGCGTGGTGGGCCGGGCTGGCCGAGATGGTCGCGCAGTTCCGCGAGACCGCGGCGCGGCTGGCCCCGGGCGGCGTCGTCCCGAACCTGTACCTCAACCTCGACGGCGCGCCGGTGTACTCGCTGGAGTCCGTGGACACGCTGGTCGAGGGCGTCGAACGCGCGACCGCCCTGGGGTTCACGGACGTCGTCGTGCACTGGCCCCGCGCGGAGGGCATCTACGCGGGCAGCGAGGACACCCTCCGGCGCGGGCTGGCGGCCCTGGGCCGCTGAGCGGCGGCCCAGGGCCGGGTCTCAGCGGGCCTGGCGGGCCTGCCAGGCGCTCGTCACCATCTCGGTGAGGGTGTGCCGCATGACCCAGTCGAGGTCGCGCGCGGCGGCCTCGCCGGAGGCGACGATGCGGTCGGGGTCGCCGGGGCGGCGCGGGGCGACCTCGGGCTCGAACGCGATGCCGGTGCCCTGCGCCATGGCGGTCATGATCTCCCGCACCGAGACGCCGTCGCCGGAGCCGAGGTTGTAGACGCGCTGCAGCTCCCGGCCCTCGGACAGGGCGCGCGCGGCGGCGACGTGGGAGGTCGCGAGGTCGGCGACGTGCACGTAGTCGCGCACGCAGGTGCCGTCGGGGGTGGCGTAGTCGTCGCCGTTGATCCGCGGGGTGCGGCCCTCGGCGAGCGCGTCGAGCACCAGCGGGAACAGGTTGTGCGGGCTGGTGTCGGCGAGCTCGGGGGTGCCGGAGCCCACGACGTTGAAGTAGCGCAGCGAGGTGTGGTGCAGCTCGGTCGCGCGGGCCTGGTCGCGGAGCAGCCACTCGCCGATGAGCTTGGACTCGCCGTAGGGCGACTCGGGGGCGGTCGCGGTGTCCTCGGTGACCAGGTCGACGTCCGGCGTGCCGTACACGGCCGCGCTGGACGAGAACACCATGCGGGTGACGCCGGCGGACTGCATGGCCTCGAGCAGGTGCGCGGTGCCGGTGACGTTCTGCTCGTAGGTGTGCAGGGGGCGCTGCACGGAGACGCCCGCGTACTTGAAGCCGGCGAGGTGCACGACGCCCGTGACGCCGTGCTCGCGCAGCGCGGCGGTCACCAGGTCCGTGTCGAGGATGGACCCCTGGACGAACGGCACCTCCTCCGGGACGAACTCCCGGTGCCCGGACGACAGGTCGTCCAGCACGACGGCTGGGATCCCCACCTGCCCGAACGCCCGCACCACGTGCGATCCGATGTACCCCGCGCCTCCGGTCACCATCCACGTCATGGCGCCAGCGTAGCGTGGAACCACGTCCGGTGCTGGTGCTTTCTGCGCGGATGCGGTGGTTCGTGTGCGTTCTGCTGGTGCGCAGGGTGCTGACGCCCCGGGTGCGCCACGCCACCCGGACGAGTTGCCCGCGAGCACTCGTGCGACGGCCCGTCGTGCGGCAGAGTGCACGGGACGACGGGTGGTCCCGGGCGACGCGAGCCCGCGGGTCCGCGTGGCTCCGGTGGCGGTCCGTCAGGTGCTCAGTATGCTGACCATCTACCCAGTCCAGGAGGTCGCGTGCGCAGTGCCCGTAGCCGGACGGACGCGACCGGCGGCGCGAGCCTGGTCGCGGACGCCCCCGCCGCGCGCCCGCGCGCGCCCCGCGCCCCCGGGC
>NZ_RFFI01000156.1 GCF_003696205.1 Cellulomonas triticagri | reverse complement strand
CCCTCGTGCTCGCGGCCACCGCCGCCGCCCTGCTGGTCCTCGTGCTCGGGCCCGGCACCGTCGGGCGCGCCGTCGCCCTGGCCGGCACGCTCGCCGCCGCGACCGCCGGCACGTGCCTGCTCACCGTCCTCGACCGCCCCCGGCCCGGTCCGCCCGGTCCGCCCGGTCCGCCCGGTCCGCCCGGCACCGTGACCACCGCCACCCCCTGATCGGAGTCCCCGCATGCCCACGATCGAGCTGTCCCACGTGTCGAAGGTGTACGGCACCAGCACCCTGGCCGTCGACGACGTGTCCCTGACCATCGCCGACCGCGAGTTCGTGGTGCTGATCGGTCCGTCCGGGTGCGGCAAGTCCACGCTGCTGCGCATGCTCGCCGGGCTGGAGGACGTCACCGCCGGCGACGTCGTCGTCGACGGGCGGCGGGTCAACGACGTGCACCCCAAGAACCGCGACGTCTCCATGGTGTTCCAGAACTACGCGCTGTACCCGCACATGAGCGTGGCCCAGAACATCGCGTTCGGCCTCCGGCTGCGCCGGGTGCCGCGCGCCGCCGTCCGGGAGAAGGTCGAGCAGGTCGCCGCCACGCTCGGCCTGACCCGCTACCTCGACCGGCCGCCGGCCGAGCTGTCCGGAGGGCAGCGGCAGCGTGTCGCGCTCGCCCGGGCCATGGTGCAGGAGTCCCGGATCTTCCTCATGGACGAGCCGCTGTCGAACCTGGACGCCAAGCTCCGCAGCACGATGCGGTCCGAGATCCTCGACCTGCACCGCCAGCTCGGCGTGACCACGGTGTACGTCACGCACGACCAGGTCGAGGCGATGACCATGGCGGACCGGGTGGTGCTCATGCGCGACGGCGTCGTCCGCCAGCAGGGCGCGCCCCGGGACCTGTACCGGCATCCGGTCGAGCAGTTCGTCGCGACCTTCCTGGGCGAGCCCGAGATCAACCTCCTGCCCGCCGAGGTGTCCGCGGGCACCCTGACCGCCCCGGGTGTGACGACGCCCCGCGGCTGGCTGCCCCCGGGGACCGCCGCGGCGACCGGGCCGGTGGTGCTGGGCGTCCGACCGGAGCACGTCCACCTCGGCGGGCCCGACGGCGGCTCGGACGGGGACGCGCGGCTGCCCGCCGAGGTCGCGCTCGTGGAGCGGCGCGGGGACGACGCCTACGTCACGCTGCGGGCCGACACGACGCGCCTCGTGGCGAAGGTGCCCGCCGACACCCCGCTGCGCGTGGGCGATGCCGCCACCGCGCGGTTCGCCGCCACCCGGGTGCACGCCTTCGACGCGACGACGGGGGCCGCGCTCGCCGGGTGACCGTCAGGAGCGGCTGGACCGCCGGACGACCTCGTCGCGCTCCAGCGCCGTGCCGTCGCCGTCCAGCGGGAACCAAGCCCGGTGCTCGCACTGGTGGCAGGACACGAACGTGACGTCGGTGCCGTCGGCGAGCGCCAGGTGCAGGCGCGTCAGCCGGTCCGACCCGCAGACCCCGCATGTCGCGGTGCCGGGCGCGTGCACCTGCCCGGGTGCGCTCAGCGAACCGAGCGGCGCGGCCTCCTCGTCGCGACGCCCCTTGCGGCGGCCCGCCACGTCAGCCGTCCTCGCCGCGCAGCACCCGCAGGTGACCGCGTCGCCGGGTCTCGGTCTCCGCGAGCTGCGACGCCGGCGGCAGGCCGTCGGGCACCGCGGCGTGCCGCGCCCCGCCCAGCGGGGGCCGGCCGGCCTCGCGCACGGCGTCGGCGAGCGCGAGCAGGTCGTCGTGGCTGGGGCCGGTCTCCACGAACTCGGGCGTCAGCCGCACGACCTCCCACCCGCGCGGGGCGGTGAGGCGCGACGCGTGCTCGGCGCACAGGTCGTAGGAGTGCGGCTCGGCGAGGGTGGCGAGCGGGCCGAGCACGGCGGTCTGGTCGGCGTACACGTACGTGAGGGTGGCGACCGCCGGACGACCGCACGCGGTGCGGGAGCACTGGCGGACGGGTCTCACGGGGTAGACGGTACCCGCGACCGGCCCCGACGGGGACCGCGACCCGCGCAGCGGCGGCCACGTCACCCGCGCGGCGGCTAGAGTCGCCGGGTGGTCCTGCGTCGTCCCGTCCCCGCCCTGCCCGGCGACCGCGGTGCCGGTGGCGTCCGCCGGCGGGACCGCCGCGGTCGCGGCATCCGCGGCCCGCTGCTGCCCTCGACCCTGCCGGCGCACCGTACCCGCGCCGAGCGGTTCGACGACCTCGTCCTCGACTCCGTCGAGCGGCTGGAGGTCCGGTGGGGCAAGTACCTGGACGGGGTGGAGTTCGCCGTGGAGGACGTGCCGCCCTCCAACCCCGCGCCGTGGGAGAGCGGCGGCGTCCCGCTCGGCCGCTGCTTCCCGGACCAGCCCGGCCTGCCGCCCCGGATCGTGGTCTACCGCCGACCGGTGGAGAGCCGTGCGGGCGACGCCGACGAGCTCGCGGACCTGGTGCACGAGGTCGTGGTCGAGCAGGTCGCGCACCTGCTGGGCCGCTCCCCCGACGAGGTCGACCCCGAGCTCGGCGACGGCCGCTGAGCCGTCGGCGGGCAGCAGCCGGCACGCGCGCAGGCGGTAGCCTGACCGGGCCATGACGACGCCCTCCCCCGCCGCCCAGCCCGCCGCCGACCCCGCAGGGCCCGCCGGTCCCGACGGCTCCGCCGACGGCGTCCGCGTCGTCAGCATCGTGTTCCACCCCGGCGAGGAGCTCGCGGACTTCACGCGCTCGCTGGCGACCGCCACGACGGCACCGGTCGACCTCGTGCTGGTCGACAACGGGACCGACCCCGAGGTGGCGGACCGGCTGGCGGCCGAGGCCGGCGGGCGCGTGCTGCGCCCGGGCGGCAACCTCGGCTACGGCGGCGGCGCGAACGCGGGCGCCCGCGGTGCCGCGCAGCCGTTCGTCGTCGTCGCGAACCCCGACGTCGTGTGGGAGCCGGGCTCCCTGGACGCCCTGCTCGACGCCGCGCAGCGGTACCCGAGCGCCGGGGCGCTCGGCCCGGCGCTGCTCAACGAGGACGGCAGCGTCTACCCGTCGGCGCGCGAGCTGCCGTCGCTGACGCAGGGCGTGGGGCACGCCGTGCTCGGCAAGGTCTGGCCGGGCAACCCGTGGACCCGTGCGTACCAGCGCCGCCAGGAGACCGCCGGGACGGAGCGCGTCGCAGGCTGGCTGTCCGGCGCGTGCCTGCTGCTGCGGCGGGAGGCCTTCGAGGCCGTGGGCGGGTTCGACGAGAGCTACTTCATGTTCTTCGAGGACGTCGACCTGGGCGAGCGCCTCGCGCTGGCGGGCTGGGCGAACGTCTACGTGCCCTCGGCGCGGGTCGTGCACGTCGGCGGCGTGTCCTGGAAGGCGCGCCCCGCGCGGATGATCTCCGCGCACCACGCCTCCGCGCGGCAGTACCTGCACCGCCGGTACCACCGCTGGTACCAGCTGCCGGTGCGGGTGGCGATCAGCGCCGGGCTCGCGGTGCGCGAGCGGGTCGAGCTCCGCGCCGCGCGCTGACCGCCCGCCGGTCCGGACCGGGCCTCAGCCCACCCCGAGCCGGCTCGCCTCGCGCACCCGCGCGGACGTCACGGCCTCGGTGTCGACGAGGGGCGTGAGCACGGACAGCAGGGGCCCGTCCGCGGCGTTGGCGGTGGCGAGGAGCGCCCAGGAGATCTCCGCGCGCGGGTCGTCGTCGGTCACGACCTCGATGCCGGTGACGTCGGCGCCGAGGTCGGCGACGAGCACGCGCACCGTCGAGCCGACGGGCACCTCGACCTCCTGCTCGCCGACCCGGCCGGTCGCGCCGTACGCCCGGACGGTGGCGGTCACGACCGGGCCCTGCGGCGCGGTCCCGGCGTCGGGGTCGGGGCGCTGGCCCTCGGTGGGTTCCGGACTGGGCGTCGCCGCGGGCTCCCGCTCGCCCTCGACGCCGGTGGGCACCGCGCCGATGGTCAGGGTGCCGGTCGTGCCGTCGGGCACGGCGAGCAGGCCGCCGCCGGTCGCGGTCGCGGCGGACCAGGCCCGCTCCAGCCGGGGCTGGGCGTCCAGGTCGCCCGCCTCGCCCTCCCGGGCGGTGGTCGCGGCGGCGACGACGGGCACGTCCGACTCGACGACGGCCGTGTAGGCGCCCGCGCCGATGCCGCCGAGCGACAGGTCGGTGACCTCCCCCGCCGCGAGGGCGAGGTCCTGCGCCCCGGGCAGCTCGGTCTCGCCGTCGGGGCCCAGCAGGCGCACGGACACGGTGGCGTCCTCCTCGCCGGGGACGAGCAGGCGCAGCGCCCCCGCGTCGGGGTCGTCCACCTCGGCCGCCGGCACGACGACGCCCGGGACGACCAGCTCGGCGGCCGGGGCGCTGCCCGCGACGACCAGGTCGGTCCCGCGCGGCGTGAAGCCGTCGAGCAGCGAGTCCTGCAGGTAGGCGGACACCTGGCCGCCCGCGGCTGAGACGTGCACGACCAGGCGGCGCTGCTCGGCGGCGACGCCGGGCAGCACGAGGGTGCGCTGGTCGCCGGGCGCCACGAGCTGCGTGGCGCCGCTGCCCAGGTCCACCGGGCCCGCCGGGCCCCACGCCTCGACGGTCACGTCCGCGGCGGTGGCGCCGGGGTTCACGAGCACCAGGTCGGCGCTGCTCTCGATCTCGGTGCTGCCGCCGACGAGCCAGAGGTTGGACGCGGGCCGGGCGCAGGACGCCGCGGACAGCCCGCGCAGGTCGCCGTCGGCGACGACGGACGCGGTGGCGCCCGCGACCCGCGCGGGCTCCCCGTCCACGGGGTCGGCGCGCACCACCACCGGGGCGGTGGGCGAGCGCAGCACGGTCGCGCCGTCGTCCAGCGCCTGCGCGCTGCCGCCGAGCGGCGTGAGCGAGACGGTGCCCGAGCGGGTCCCGAACACGGTCACGCGCTCGACCGGGGCGACGGGGACCCGGTCGAACGCCGAGTCGCCGGAGGTGCTGTCGTCCGGCAGCCGCAGCGGGCCGGGGCACACCAGGGTGCCCGCGGCAGCCGCGACGTCGACCTCGTCGGCCGGCAGCGCGTCGGCGGTGGCGGCCGGGGACGCGGGCAGGGTGCCCGCCAGCGCGACCACGCCCCCGGTCAGCCCGAGGACGAGCAGCCCGGACAGGATGCGCACGACCCGCCCGCCCCGTCCGGCCTGGCTGGTCCGTCCGGCCTGGCCGGTCCGCGTCACCTCGGGGTGCGTCGGCTCCTGCACGTCCACGTCCTCCCGGTCGCCGTCGGTCGTCATCGTCGGCCCGCCCGCCTGCGGCGCACGGGCAGGGCCAGCAGCAGGGCGAGCGCCCCGACCACGACCTGCGCGACCGTCCACACGGTGCGGTCGGTGGCCCGGTGCTCGACCACCAGGTCGCCACCCGCGGCGCCGACCTCGAAGGTCTGCCGCCAGCCGTCGGTGACGGCGCGCAGCGGCCGGCCGTCCAGGGTGGCCCGCCACCCCGCGTCGGCCCGCTCGGCGAGCACCAGCAGCCGGCCGGGGTCGCCCGCGGGGATCGTGGTGGCGACCCGCCCGCCGGGCTCGGCCGCGACGGCGGCGGAGCCGGTGGCGAGGCCGTCGGCGTCGGTCGCGGAGGAGGCGTCCGGGACCAGCCGCGCCCACGCGGTGACGACCGCGGTGACGGGCTCGGCGTCGTCGTCGCCGGATGCGGCGCCCGCGGGCTGCACGCGCCAGATGACGCCCGTGTCCCCCTCGGTGATCCGCTCCAGGCCCGGGGTCGAGTCGAGGCGCCCGACCAGCGCCGAGCGGGCCTGACCCTGCGCGACGTCGTCCCCCTGCGCCACCGGGACCGGCGGGACCAGCACGTTCGCGACGGCGAGGGCCGCGAGGTCGGTGGCGACGTCCTCCGTGGCGCCGGCGGACAGGGTGCCGACCACGGCCTCGAGCTCGGTCGTCGCCGCGTCCGGCTCGGCGGTCGCCGGGTCGTCCAGCGCGCCCGCGAGGTCACGCGTGCGCACGGCCGCGGCGTCGTCCACCACCTGCGGTCCGTCGCCGCGCAGCAGCTGCCAGTCGACGGACCCGTCCGCGTCGGCGCCGAGCGCCAGCACCCGGGGCGCGTCCGCGGAGTCCTGCGTCTGCCGGCCGATCGCCGGGACCACGGCCCGCTCCCGGGTCGTGAGGTCGCCCGCGGCGCCGTCACGCGTCTGCCACGCCCACCCGATCCACGTCGCCAGCGGCAGCGCGACCACGACGACCGCCACCAGACCCGCCGTGAGCTGCCGCCAGCCGAAGGTCACGCCCTCCAGGCGGTGCCGCAGACCCCGGGTCCCGGTCACGGCGGCGAGCAGCAGGCCCGCGGCGGCGAGCGAGGCACCCGATCCGGCCCAGCCGACCACGACCGCGCCGTCGTCCTGCCCCACGACCACCCGGCCCGCGAGCAGCGCGACCGCGAGGCCCACCACCGCGACGACCCAGCCGAGGCGCACGACCCGCGCCTGGGGGGCACCGCGCAGCAGGGCCAGCAGCGCGAGGAGCAGCACCGCCCCGCCCGTGGCGACGGGCCACCACGTGACGACCTGGTCGGGCACCCAGTCCGGGAGCCACGCGGGGACGAGCGACGAGGCGTCCGCGGGCACGCCCAGCAGCGTCGCGACGGCTGACGTCGGCGCCGAGGCCACGGGTGCGCCCGGGTCGGCGAGCAGCAGCCTCAGCCCGTCGGAGCCGCGCGCGACGACCTCCGCGAGCACGGGGCCGAGCAGCACGAGCGCCGGGACGGCCGCCAGCACGACCCGCAGTCTCCGCCCGCGCGGTGCGCACGCCGCCACGACGAGCAGCAGCACCACGCCGGGCAGCAGCAGCGCGGGCGCGCCCGCGGCGACGGCGGCGAACGCGAGCGAGGCG
>NZ_RFFI01000155.1 GCF_003696205.1 Cellulomonas triticagri | reverse complement strand
CCGTACCGCCCGGCGGGGGGCTCGCCCGGGCTCGCGGGGACGGTCGCGGCGGGCGCGTCGGCGGGGCCGTCGGCGTGGTCCACGGGGCTCCTCGGCGGGTCGGGCCGGGCGCGGCGGCGCACGGCGTGGGTGGGGTGCGCGATCATTGTCTCGCGACCGGTCCGTGCCCGCCGACACCCCCGGGCCCGGCGGGCGGGTCGAGGACCGTGTGCGACGTCGAGAGGACCTGGAACCACCGTGACCGAGCAGCTGCGCCTGATGGCCGTGCACGCCCACCCGGACGACGAGTCGAGCAAGGGTGCCGCGACGACCGCCCGCTACGCCGCGGAGGGGGTCGACGTCCTCGTCGTGACCTGCACCGGCGGCGAGCGGGGCGACGTCCTGAACCCGCACCACCCGCCGGTCGAGGGCGGGATCGAGGAGATGCGCGCCGTGCGCCGCGTCGAGATGGCCGCCGCCGCGCAGGCGCTGGGCGTCCGGCAGCACTGGCTGGGCTTCGTCGACTCCGGCCTGCCGGAGGGCGACCCGCTGCCGCCGCTGCCCGAGGGCTGCTTCGCGCTGCAGCCGCTGGAGGAGGCGTCGCGCCCGCTGGTCGAGCTCGTCCGCGAGTTCCGGCCGCACGTCATCACCACGTACGACCCCACCGGTGGGTACCCGCACCCGGACCACATCATGTGCCACCGGGTCGCGTTCGAGGCGTTCCACGCGGCCGGCGACCCGGAGCGCTACACGGGCACGGGTGAGCCCTGGACGCCGCTGAAGCTCTACTACAACCACGGGTTCTCGATGGCCCGCATCCGCGCCGCGCACGAGGCCCTCGTCGCCCGGGGCGTCGAGTCCCCGTTCGGCGAGTGGGTGGAGTCGCGCGCGGCCCGGGAGATCCCGGAGCGCGAGGTCACCACGCTGGTGCCGGTGGCGGACTACTTCGACCAGCGGGACGCCGCGCTGCGGGCGCACGCCACCCAGATCGACCCCGAGGGCTTCTTCTTCGCGATGCCCCGGGACCTGGAGCTCGAGGTCTGGGCCACGGAGGAGTACGAGCTCGCGGAGTCCCGCGTGCCCACCACGCTCCCCGAGGACGACCTGTTCGCCGGGATCCGCGAGGCCCTCGCGTGACCGGGGCGCTGCACGTCGCGCACGGCGTGCTGCTCCAGGTCGCGGCGGCCGCGCCGTCGCCGTCCCCGACGGTGCAGGAGATCCCGCCGGAGGACCAGACGTCGCCGGGGTTCCTCGGGTTCCTCGTCACGTTCGCCGTGGCGGCCTCGGTCATCGGGCTGGCGTTCGCGCTGACCCGGCAGCTGCGGCGCGTCGACCGCAACGCCCGCCGGATCGCGGAGGCCGAAGCCGCCGCCCCGGGGCAGGACGACGAGCAGGGTGGGCAGGGGACCACGGGCGGGGACCGCGCGTGACGACGCCCCCGGTGCGGCCCGCGGTCCGGGTCACGGTCGGCCAGCTCGCCGTGAGCGGCGACCACGCGGCGAACCGCGAGGTCGTGCGCCGGACCATCGGCACCGCGGCCGCCGCGCACGCCGACGTGCTGGTGCTGCCCGAGTACGCCTCGGGCTTCGACCCGCGCGGCACCGGCCCGGAGCACGCGGAGCCGCTGGACGGCCCGTTCGTGTCGCTGCTGCGCGAGCGCGCGGCCCGCGAGGGCGTGGCCGTCGTCGCGGGGACGACCCTGCCGGGCGCGAGCCCGGAGCGCGCGGTCAACGCGGTCGTCGCGGTCGACGCGGGGGGCGACCTCGTGGGGGTCTACCGCAAGGTGCACCTGTACGACGCGTTCGGGCACCGGGAGTCCGAGCGCCTGGAGCCCGGGCCGGTGGACGCCGACCCGCTGGTGCTGGACGTCGCGGGGCTGCGGCTCGGGGTGCTCACCTGCTACGACCTGCGGTTCCCGGAGTCCGCGCGGCGTGTGGTGGACGCGGGGGCGGACGTGCTCGTGGTGCCCGCGGCGTGGGCGGCGGGGCCGCTCAAGGACCTGCACTGGAGCACGCTCGCCACCGCCCGGGCGATCGAGAACACGGCGGTCGTCGTCGCGGTCGGGCAGGCGGGCAAGGGCGTGACCGGCCGGTCGCTGGTCGTCGGACCGGACGGGGCGACGGGGCTGGAGCTCGGCACGGAGCCTGAGGTCCGCACGGTCGACCTGGACCCCGGCGCGCTCGCGGAGGTCCGCGCGGGCAACCCGTCGCTGGCGAACCGCCGCTACCGGGTGGTGCCCGCGGGCTGAGGGCGCGCGGGCCGGGCCCGCTCAGCCGAGCGCGGGCCCGGCGCCGGCGCCGGTCTGCTCGTCCAGGTCGGGCCAGATGCCGCGCATGAGGTCCTCGATGTCGATCCGCATCGCGCCGCTCTCCGCGCGGGCCACGGCCTTCTCGACGTGGGGCTCCGGCTCGGCGGCGAGCGCCCGCACCTCGGCGTGGATGCGCTCCATCGAGCTGTCGAGCGACGCGGCGACGTCGGCGGCGAGCTTGAGGGAGTCCGTGAGGTGCCGGGGCACCTGCCGGTCGTACTTGTAGTAGATCTTGTGCTCCAGGCTCGCCCAGAAGTCCATGGCGATGGTGCGGACCTGGATCTCGACCACGACGTGCTCGGTGCGGTCGGACAGGTAGACGGGGACCTGCACGATGAGGTGCAGCGACTTGTACCCGTTGGCCTTGGGGTGCGCGATGTAGTCGCGCTCCTCCAGCAGCGTGAGGTCGGCCTGCGCGACGAGCATGTCCCGCACCTTGTAGATGTCGGAGACGAACGCGCAGGTGACGCGCACCCCGGCGATGTCGAACATCTGGGAGCGGATCGCCTCGGGCTCGAGCGGGATGCCCTTGCGGCGGCACTTCGCCACGATCGACTCGAACGACTTGAGCCGGGACCCGACGTGCTCGACGGGGTTGTCCTGCTGGATGTGCCGGAACTCCTCGCGCAGCGTCCCGATCTTCGTCATCACGGCGTCGATGCCGAACTTGTAGGTGAGCGCGAGCCGGCGCATGTCGCGGACCAGCGCGCGCAGCTGGGCGGCGTCGGTCGGGGGCAGCAGCGTCGGTGCGGTGGCGTCGTTCACGCGTCCCACCGTACGAGAGCGCGACGCCCGGCGGATCCCCCTGCGGGCCGAGGTCCGTGGAGGTGTCGTGCGCCTTCGGGCGCAGGCGGGTGGGCGCCGCTCAGCGCAGGACGGCCATCGCCACGGCGATGTAGTGGCACACCCAGCCGACGACGGTGAGCACGTGGAAGATCTCGTGGAACCCGAACCAGCGGGGGCTGGGGTTGGGGCGCTTGAGGCCGTAGACGACGGCGCCGAGCGTGTACGCGAGCCCGCCCCCGGCGACCAGCCACACGACGGCGGGGCCGCCGCTGTCGGCCGTCCAGAACGCCGGGAGGTACCAGGCGGCGACCCAGCCGAGCGCGATGTACACCGGCACGTAGAACCAGCGTGGCGCGCCGAGCCAGAACACCCGGGCGAGCAGCCCGGCCAGGGCGCCCGCCCACACCACGATGAGCATCGTGCGGGCCGTGGCCGCGGGCAGCAGCGCCACCGCGAGGGGGGTGAACGTGCCCGCGATGACGAGGAAGATGTTGGTGTGGTCCAGGCGGCGCAGCACGCCGGTGACGCGGGGGGACCAGGTGCCGCGGTGGTAGACCGCGCTCACGCCGAACAGCAGCACCGCGGCGGCGCCGAACACCGCGGTGGCGATCGTCAGCGGGGCGGTCGGGGCGAGCACCACGAGGACGATGGAGGCGGCGGTGGCCAGCGGGAACATGCCGGCGTGGATCCAGCCGCGCAGCCGGGGCTTGACGACGGCGGCGACCTGCTCGGCGGTCTCGGCGACCTTCACGCGGACCCCCTCCTCTTCGGTGCGTGGCGGACCGTCCGAGCCTAACCTACGGGCACGTAGGTTACGGAGGCGTAGGTAGGTGTCGCCGGTGGTCCTGCACACATCCTCCCCGACCCGTCCGGGGGACCGGCCACCTGCGGCGACCGGGCTGCCGGTAGCGTGAGCACGCTGCCGACCCGCCACCCCGAAGGAGCCCCGCGCGTGCACCTGCCCCACCCGCTCTACGGGCTGTACGAGCGCCGGCTCGCCGCGTCGCTGCCCCGGGACCGGGTCCCGCGGCACGTGGGCGTCATCCTCGACGGCAACCGCCGGTGGGCCAAGCAGCTGGGGGAGTCGACCGCCACGGGGCACCGGCGGGGTGCCGACCGCATCGCCGACCTGCTGGGCTGGAGCGAGGAGGTGGGGGTCGAGGTCGTCACGCTGTGGATGCTCTCCACCGACAACCTCACGCGCGACCCCGACGAGCTCGCCGCGCTGCTCGGCATCATCGAGGACGTCGTCCGCGAGCTCGCCGCCACCCGGCGCTGGCGGCTGCAGGCCGTCGGCGCGCTGGACCTGCTGCCCGAGCGGACCCGCCAGGTGCTCAGCGACGCGCAGGCCGCCACCGCGGACGTCGACGGGCTGCACGTCAACGTCGCCATCGGCTACGGCGGGCGCAAGGAGATCGCCGACGCCGTGCGCTCCTACCTCGTCGACCGCGCCGCCGAGGGCGTCACCCTGGACGAGATCGCCGCGACGTTCGACGTCGAGCACATCGCCGAGCACCTCTACACCAAGGGCCAGCCCGACCCCGACCTGGTCATCCGCACCTCCGGCGAGCAGCGGCTCGGCGGGTTCCTGCTCTGGCAGAGCGTCCACTCGGAGTACTACTTCTGCGAGGTCTACTGGCCGGACTTCCGCCGCGTGGACTTCCTGCGCGCGGTGCGCGACTACGCCGCCCGCGACCGTCGTCGCGGGCGCTGAGCCGACGCCCCGGCGACGCCCGGCAGGACGCCCGGTGAACATCGTGTTTCCACCCCCGCGACACGCCCGGTGCGTGCGCGGGGCACCCGCGCGGCGGGCGTAGCGTCCGAGGGCAACGGGCGGCACCAGCCGCCCCCGGGAGGCCATCCATGGAGCACACGCTCCGGGAGGAGGGCCGGCACCGGCCCCTCCTCGGGGACGGCCGACCTCGTCCCGTCACCGCGCGCCGCACGAGCCCACGGGCCGGCGCACGGGGCCCGATGCGGCGCTGAGGCCAGCGCCGGAGGGAGCCTGTTGTGGTCAACGAGCTGGGAACCGCCGCCACCCCGTCCACCGCGACGGAGGGCCGCCGCACACACGTCCTCGACACCTCGGTGCTCCTGTCCGACCCGAAGGCGATCACCCGGTTCGCCGAGCACGACGTGGTCCTGCCCGTCGTCGTGATCACCGAGCTCGAGGGCAAGCGGCACCACGCCGAGCTCGGCTACTTCGCCCGCGCCGCGCTGCGGATGCTGGACGACCTGCGGCTCGCCCACGGCGGCCTCGACACCCCGCTGCCCATCGGCGACCTGGGCGGCACCCTGCGGGTCGAGCTCAACCACGCCGACCCCGCCGTCCTGCCCGCCGGGTTCCGGCTCGGCGACAACGACACGCGCATCCTCGCGTGCGCGGCGAACCTCGCCGCCGAGGGGGCGGACGTCACGGTGGTCTCCAAGGACCTGCCGATGCGGATCAAGGCGTCGGCCATCGGGCTGCGCGCCGAGGAGTACCGGCACGAGCTCGCCGTCGACTCCGGGTGGACCGGCATGGACACGCT
Organism: Cellulomonas triticagri; assembly: GCF_003696205.1. GTDB lineage: Bacteria > Actinomycetota > Actinomycetes > Actinomycetales > Cellulomonadaceae > Cellulomonas > Cellulomonas triticagri. Next base: position 1,297 of record NZ_RFFI01000155.1, on the reverse strand, counting down.
CGACATCGCCGAGGACCAGATGGCCCGGCTCTGGGAGCACGACGCCCTGCCGCTCGCCGACGTCCCCGAGGCGCCCGCGCTGCCCGTGCACACCGGCCTGGTCCTGCACAGCCCGCGGGGCTCCGCGCTCGGGCGGGTGACGGCCGACAAGCACGTGCAGGTGGTGCGCGGCGACCAGGACGTGTTCGGCCTGCACGGCCGCAGCGCCGAGCAGCGCATAGCCATCGACCTGCTGCTGGACGAGTCCGTCGGCATCGTCTCGCTCGGCGGGCGGGCGGGCACCGGCAAGTCCGCGCTCGCGCTGTGCGCGGGCCTGGAGGCCGTGCTGGAGCGGCGGCAGCACCGCAAGGTCATGGTGTTCCGCCCGCTGTACGCGGTCGGCGGCCAGGAGCTCGGCTACCTGCCGGGCAACGAGGCCGAGAAGATGAACCCCTGGGCGCAGGCGGTCTTCGACACGCTGAGCGCCGTGGTCAGCCGCGAGGTGGTCGAGGAGATCATCGACCGGGAGCTGCTGGAGGTGCTGCCGCTCACGCACATCCGCGGGCGCTCGCTGCACGACGCGTTCGTGATCGTGGACGAGGCGCAGTCGCTGGAGCGCAACGTGCTGCTGACGGTGCTGTCCCGCATCGGGCAGAGCTCGCGGGTGGTGCTCACCCACGACGTCGCGCAGCGGGACAACCTGCGGGTGGGGCGGCACGACGGCGTCGCGGCGGTCATCGAGGCGCTGAAGGGCCACCCGCTCTTCGCGCACGTGACCCTGACCCGCTCCGAGCGGTCGCCCGTCGCCGCCCTGGTCACCGAGCTGCTGGAGGGCATCGAGCTCTGAGGCGCCGTCGCCTCACCCCCGGTCCGCCGTGCCGGCGGGGGCGGGGGTGGGGGACGGGGCCACCGGCGCGGGGCGGGCCGCCGCGACCGCGACCACCAGGGCGGTGACCGCGCCGAGGGCGGTGTCGAGCGCGCGGTCCACGGCCAGCGCCGTCGGGTCCGGGGTGCCGCCGAGGGAGGTCATGAGCAGCGCCATCGGGGTGATCGCGAGCATCGCGGCGCCGTAGTGCCGCGCGACCACGAGCTCGGTGACGGTCTGGAGGGCGACGACCAGGACGGCGACCGCCCAGAACGGCAGGTCGGCACCGAGCAGCGGGAGCGCCAGCGCGGCGCCGCACGCCGTCCCGGCGGCGCGCTGCAGCGCGCGGACGCCCATGTGCCGGACGTGCGCGCCCTGCAGGACGGCGGCCGCGCCCATGACCGCCCAGGCGGGGTGGCCCCAGCCCGCGACCGTCGCCACGGTCCCGGCGAC
>NZ_RFFI01000154.1 GCF_003696205.1 Cellulomonas triticagri | reverse complement strand
GGCGGTCGCGGCCGCGGGGTTCGGCGCCGGTCGCGCGACCGCCCCGGACCTCGCCGCCACGGCCGAGGCGCGCGTGCACCCCTTCGCGGGGGCGCACCAGGCGGGCATCGTCACCCCGGCGCAGGACCGGCTGTACCTCGCGGCGTTCGACCTGACGACGACGGACCACGCCGCCCTCGTCGACCTGCTGCGCCGCTGGACGACGATGGCGGCCCGGCTGACCCGCGGCCTCGGCGCGGGCGCGGCCGGGTTCGACTCCGGCCCGTACGACGCTCCCCCGGACGACACGGGCGAGGCCGCCGACCTGCCGCCGGCGGGGCTGACCCTGACGTTCGGCTTCGGCCGCTCGCTGTTCGTGGGCGCGGACGGCGCGACCGACCGGTTCGGCCTGGCCGACCGGCTGCCGGGGGCGCTGGCGGCGCTGCCGCACTTCCCCGGCGACGCGCTGGACCCGGAGCGCAGCGAGGGCGACCTGGTCGTGCAGGCGTGCAGCGACGACGCGCAGGTGGCCTTCCACGCCGTGCGCAACCTCTCCCGCGCGGCGTTCGGCACGGCCCGCATCCGGTGGGCGCAGCTCGGCTATGGCCGGACGTCCTCGACGTCGACCGCGCAGCAGACGCCGCGCAACCTGTTCGGGTTCAAGGACGGCACCGCCAACGTCATGGCGGAGGAGACGGCCGCGCTGGACGAGCACGTGTGGGTGCAGGCGGGCGACGCCGCCGCGGACACCGGGGACTCGGCCTGGATGACGGGCGGGACCTACCTGACCGGGCGGCGGATCCGGATGACCATCGAGACGTGGGACCGGTCCTCGCTGCGCGAGCAGGAGCGGGTCGTGGGCCGGACCAAGGGGTCGGGCGCGCCGCTGTCCGGCGGCGAGGAGCGCACGGAGCCGGACTTCGCGCTCGCCGGGCGGGACGGCGGGCCGCTGATCGACGCGGCGTCGCACGTGCGTCTCGCGCACCCGACGTCGCACGGCGGGGCGCGGATGCTGCGCCGGGGCTACACGTTCACCGACGGGAACGACGCCCTGGGCCGGCTGGACGCCGGGTTGTACTTCATCGCGTTCACCCGGGACCCGCGCACGCACTTCGTCCCGGTGCAGCAGGCGCTCGCCGCCCAGGACCTCATGGCCGAGTACCTGCAGCACACGGCGTCGGCGCAGTTCGCGGTGCCGCCCGGGGTGCCGGACGTCGCGGACGACGGCACGCTGCGCGGCGGGTTCGTCGGGTCGACTCTGCTCGGCTGAGCGGGCCTACCCGACCACCCCCGGACGGCCCCGGTGGCCGGTCCGCGCTACGGACCGGCCACCGGGGCGGGGCTCAGACCACCCGGTGCAGCCGGGCCTGGTCGTCCGACTGCGTCGGGACGGCCTCGCTCGGCGTGGACCCGTCGGCCCACCGCAGCACGGCGCCGACGCCGTCCACCGCCTCGACGGCCCCCTCCGGGGCGATGGTCAGGCCGGCGTCCTGCCCGAGCGCGGCGCGCAGCAGCGCCACGTCCGCGGCCATCCGCCGCGCCCCGGTGGTCACGCCGATCCCGGCGAGGTCGGCCTCCGACGACGCGACCTCCAGCGGCTCCGGGCCGACCCACAGGGTGCGCTCCGCGAGCGACGAACCCGGCAGCGTGACGTCCTCGCTCAGCACGATCTCGGCGACCTGCCCCCGCTGCAGCACCGTCACCAGGTCGTCCACCGACGTCACGGCGGCCTCGCCGCGACCCAGCGCCTCCCGGTACCGGTCGAGCACGCCCTCGCGGCGGCGGGCCCGGAACGTCTCGAGCGCCTCGCCGACCCGCTGCTCGAACACCTGCTGGTTCACGCCGTCGGCGCGCGACCCGCCCGGGACCTCGACCAGCAGGTCCTTGGTGCGCGGGGCGACGGCGTGGCAGAGGAGCGACACCGCGCGCTTGTCGCCCGTGACCAGCACGATCTCCGGAGCCTTGTCGACGACCTGCTTGTCCAGGTCCGCCGCGACCGTCTCGGCGTTGCGCTCCCAGGAGTCCTCGGCGCGCACCTGCATCCGGCTGTGCGACAGGCCGCCGCCCTCCCGGACCTTGTGCAGCACGTCGTGGTCGCCCTCGACGGACTCCTTCTCCGCGACCCGCAGGCCGGTCCCGTCGGACCAGGTGAGGTCGGCGCCCTGCCGGTCGATCTCGACCAGCAGGAACCGCGTCGCCTGGTCGGCGGCGCGGACGGCGGGCAGCAGCCCGGGCACGTCGTCCAGCTGCGCGGTGGACTGCGCCGGCGGCTCCTTCAGGACACGGTCCACGACCACGCCCTCGGCGTCGGCGACGACCACGCGCCCGTGCGGCCCGGCGACGCCGGTAGGCCGGGTGACGCGCTCCTCGATCTCGTCCAGGACGGCGGCCGCGGCCCCCGCCCGCTCGAGCTCCTTGCGCAGCGACCGCCAGCGGCCGGCCACCTCCTCGTCTCCGGACGCGTCGGCGCGGGTGGCGTCGAGGTGGACCGTCACGAACGGGGCGGGACGGCCGAGCAGGGGCTTGAGCCAGTGCAGTTCCACGGGGCGACCTCCGAGGGTTCGGGTGTCGGCCGTGCCGGGGCGGTGCGATGTCGGGCCGCTCCGGCCGACCTGTGCTGTCCCCTCCCACCCTCTGACAGGCGGGGCGTGCGCGCCACCCCGGACGCGGTGCCGGTCGGAGGTCAGACCGTGGGTGCCGCGCCGCGCCCGTCAGGTCCGGCGGCGATGGCCTCGTGGTGCCGGATGACCTCCTCCACGATGAACGCGAGGAACTTCTCCGCGAACACCGGGTCGAGGTCGGCGTCGTGCGCGAGCGAGCGCAGGCGCGCCACCTGCCGGGCCTCGCGGCCCGGGTCGGACGCGGGCAGCCCGAGGCGCGCCTTGAGCACCCCGACCTGCTGCGTGGCCTTGAACCGCTCGGCGAGCAGGTGGATGAGCGCGGCGTCGATGTTGTCGATGCTGCCGCGCAGGCGCGCGAGCTCGGGCGGCGGGGCGGAGCCCTGCGGGTCCGTCACGTGTCAGGCGCTCTTCTCGCGCGGGGTGCGCTTGGCGGGCGCCTGGCGGGGCACCAGCGTCGGGTTGACGTTCTCCAGCACGACCTCGCGGGTGACGACCACGCGCTCGACATCGTCGCGGCTGGGCACCTCGAACATCACCTGCTGGAGGACCTCCTCCATGATGGCGCGCAGCCCGCGTGCACCGGTGCCGCGCAGCAGCGCCTGGTCCGCGATGGCCTCGACGGCGTCGTCCGTGAACTCCAGCTCGACGCCGTCGATCTCGAACATCCGCTGGTACTGCTTGACCAGCGCGTTGCGCGGCTCGGTGAGGATGCGGACCAGCGCCGGGCGGTCCAGCGGCGACACCGTCGTGATGACCGGGACGCGGCCGATGAACTCGGGGATGAGCCCGAACTTCAGCAGGTCCTCCGGCATGACGTCGCCGTAGACGTCCTTGTCGTCCGCGCTGTGCAGCGGGGCGCCGAAGCCGATGCCCTTGCGGCCGGACCGGCTGGTGATGATCTCGTCCAGCCCCGCGAACGCGCCCGCCACGATGAACAGCACGTTCGTCGTGTCGATCTGGATGAACTCCTGGTGCGGGTGCTTGCGGCCGCCCTGCGGCGGGACCGAGGCGGTGGTGCCCTCGATGATCTTCAGCAGCGCCTGCTGCACGCCCTCGCCGGAGACGTCGCGGGTGATCGACGGGTTCTCGGCCTTGCGGGCGATCTTGTCGATCTCGTCGATGTAGATGATCCCGGTCTCGGCCTTCTTCACGTCGAAGTCGGCGGCCTGGATGAGCTTGAGCAGGATGTTCTCGACGTCCTCGCCGACGTAGCCCGCCTCGGTGAGGGCCGTGGCGTCCGCGATGGCGAACGGGACGTTGAGCATCCGCGCGAGGGTCTGCGCCAGGTACGTCTTGCCGCAGCCCGTCGGGCCGATCAGCAGGATGTTCGACTTGGCGATCTCGATCGCGTCCTCGGCCTGGACCGTCCCCACCGTCGGGGTCGCCTCACCGGCCTGGATGCGCTTGTAGTGGTTGTAGACCGCGACGGCCAGCGACCGCTTCGCGGGCTCCTGGCCCACGATGTACTGCTCGAGGAAGGCGAAGATCTCCTTCGGCTTGGGCAGCTCGACCATGCCGATCTCGGTGGCCTCGGCCCGCTCCTCCTCCATGATCTCGTTGCACAGCTCGATGCACTCGTCGCAGATGTAGACGCCCGGACCCGCGATGAGCTTCTTGACCTGCTTCTGCGACTTGCCGCAGAACGAGCACTTGAGAAGGTCGGCGCCGTCCCCGATGCGAGCCACGTGCGTCCCCTTCCCTCGCCGCGACCCCTGCGGTCGCGTCGTGCTGAGCGTGCGGCGTGACCACCGCACCCGCGGTGGTCCACCGGTCCATCACACACCACCGCGGGCCCGGTGTCAGCCTGCGCGGGTCCCGGAGCCGGGCGTGTCGCGCGACGTCACCCCGTCGCCGGGTGCGACGACCGGCCCGCCGCACCCCGCGGGGTCCGGCGGGCCGGTCGGTCGGTCACGGCTCGACGGTCGTGGCGACGACGCCCTTGCGACTCTCGAGCACCTGGTCGACGATCCCGTACTCGTGCGCCTGCGCGGCGGTGAGGATCTTGTCGCGCTCGATGTCCTGGCGGACCTGGTCGAGCGGGCGACCGGTGTGGTGCGCGATCGTCTGCTCCAGCCACTCACGCATCCGGATCAGCTCGTTCGCGTGGATCTCGATGTCGGACGCCTGGGCGTAGCCGCCGCCCTCCATCGCGGGCTGGTGGATCAGCACGCGGGCGTTCGGCAGCGCGAGGCGCTTGCCCGGCGTGCCGGCGGCCAGCAGCACGGCCGCGGCGGACGCCGCCTGCCCGAGGCAGACGGTCTGGATCTGCGGCTTGATGTACTGCATCGTGTCGTAGATCGCGGTCAGCGCGGTGAACGAGCCACCGGGCGAGTTGATGTACAGCGTGATGACGCCGTCCGGGTCCGTGGACTCCAGGACCAGCAGCTGGGCCATGATGTCGTCCGCGGACGCGTCGTCCACCTGCACGCCGAGGAAGACGATGCGGTCCTCGAACAGCTTGGTGTACGGGTCCTGGCGCTTGAAGCCGTAGGCCGTGCGCTCCTCGAACTGGGGCAGCACGTACCGGGACGACGGGGACTGGGACACGCCGCCCCAGCCGCCGGCGAGGCGCCCGGCGCGGGCGATGAACTGCGACTCGGTGCTCACGAGCTCTCCTTCTGCGAAGTCGGGTGTGGTCGTCGGCGGGCCGTCAGGCCGCGGTGCCGCCGCCGCCGGTGACGGCACCGGCGTGCGTGACGACCTTGTCGATGAAGCCGTACTCGAGCGCCTCGGCCGCGGTGAACCAGCGGTCGCGGTCCGAGTCGGCCGTGATCTGCTCGTGGGTCTTGCCCGTCTGCTCGGCGATGAGGTCGGCGAGCACCGTCTTCATGTGCAGGATGAGCTGGGCGTTGATGCGCACGTCGGTGGCGGTGCCGCCGATGCCGCCGGACGGCTGGTGCATCATCACGCGGGCGTGCGGGGTCGCGTAGCGCTTGCCCTTCGCGCCCGAGGACAGCAGGAACTGCCCCATCGAGGCGGCCATGCCCATCGCGACGGTGGCGACGTCCGGCTGGATGTACTGCATGGTGTCGTAGATCGCCATGCCCGCGGTGATGGAGCCGCCGGGCGAGTTGATGTACAGGAAGATGTCCTTCTCGGGGTCCTCCGCCGCGAGCAGCATCATCTGCGCGCAGATGGCGTTCGCGTTCTCGTCCCGGACCTCCGAGCCCAGCCAGATGATCCGCTCCTTGAGGAGCCGGTTGTAGATGGAGTCGTTGAGGCCGAGTCCCCCGGACTCTGCCCGGGCGATGGCCGGCGTCTGGTCGTTCACGAAGGCTCCCTCATCAGGCGTGGTTGCTTGTCAGCGACCCTAACGCGCACCCGGCGGCCGATCAGTCCCGGCGCACCCCCGTTTCGCTGACGGCGCACGGCCCGGGGACCCCGCCGCGCGACGAGGTCCCCGGGCCGTGCGCGGGGGCGTCACCCGATGGCGGTGACGAACACCCGGGCGATCTCGAAGTAGATGATCAGCCCGGTCCCGTCGACCAGGGTGGTGATCATCGGCCCCGACACCACCGCCGGGTCGATCCGCAGCCGGCGCAGCAGCAGCGGGAGCACCGACGCCACGACCGAGGACCACACGACGATCGCCCCCGCGGCGACGGCGACGGTCAGCGCGACCTCGCCGCCGACGCCCTGGGTGAACGCGCGCACCAGCGCCGCGGCCGCGATCGTCAGGCCGATCAGCAGCCCGGTGGCCGTCTCCTTGCGCACGACCTTGAACACGTCCCGCAGCCGGACCTCGTTGGTGGCCATGGCCCGGATCAGCGTGGTCGTGATCTGCGTGCCGGCGTTGCCGCCGGTGCCGATGAGCAGCGGCACGAAGAAAGCCAGGGCGATGACGGTCTCGAGCTCGTCCTCGAACGCCTTGAGGACGGTGCCCGTGTACATCTCGGCGGCGAACAGCAGCAGCATCCACACGACGCGGCGGCGCCACAGCAGCAGCGGGCTGGCCTTGAGGTACGGCACGTCGAGCGGCTGGGTCCCGCCCTGCAGGGCGGCGTCCTCGGTCGCCTCCTGCTGCAGGATGTCCGTGACGTCGGCCGCGGTGAGCACCCCGCGCAGCTCGCCGTCGCGGGTCACGGGCAGCGCCGCCAGCCGGTGCCGGCGGAAGAGGCGGGCGGCCTCCTCCGGGTCGACGTCCTCGCCCACCGTGACGACGTCGGGGCGCATCACCCCGGCGATCAGCCGGTGCTGGTCGGACATCGCCAGCGCCCGGTAGCTGACCGCGCCCAGCAGCACCGGGGCGGCCCCGGCGCTCGGCTCGCTCGTGACGTAGACCTCGCCGTACGCCGCGTCGCCCGGGTGGTGCCGGAGCGCGGCGACGGCCTCGGCGACCGTCATGGTCGGCCGGATGGTGGGGGCGTACTCGGAGACGCGCGACAGCAGGTCGTCCCGCGTCGGGCGGTCGGCGGTCCCGACCGGTGCGGTCTGCGGCTCCGCGGGGCGGGGCTGCGGCGCGGTGCTCTCGAGGCCGTCGGGGCGGCGGAAGGGGAAGCGGGGCATGGGGAGACCTCCTGACGGGGGCGCCGCGACGGCGCACGGGTCGCAGGACCTCGTGCCGGACCGTCCGACGGCGGCGCGCGGCGGTGTCGCGGCGCGGTGGGGCGCGGCGCGCGTCGGGGACGGCGCCGACCGGGGCGCGGTGCCACGCGA
>NZ_RFFI01000153.1 GCF_003696205.1 Cellulomonas triticagri | reverse complement strand
AGCGTCGCGGCGCGGTGCGGCTCGACGCGGTCCGGCTCGTCCTCGCCCTCGTCGTCGGCGCCGGGCGCGGCGAGCAGCGGGGTACGGGCCAGCTCCGCGACCAGGCGCGGGCGCAGGGCCGCGTCCACGTCGCCCGCGGGCAGGCCCAGCGGCACCAGGCGCAGCGGGTCGCCGCCGTCCGCCACGACGTCGGTCGCGAGCCGGGCGTACAGGTCGGCCGCGACGTCGAGCAGCGCGTCGGTCGCCGGGCCCCGCGCCACCCGGCGCCGGGTCGGGTCGAGCGGCAGCGTCCCGACCAGCAGCGCGGGCAGGTCGAGGGCGTCGTCCGTCGGCGTCGGGGCGTGCACGACCCGCTGCTCGGGGGCGACGCCCGGCGTGCCGGCGGCCTCCGCGGCGTCGACGACACGGGGCAGCGCCCAGGTGAGGCGCCACCGGCGCCGGCTGCGCTCCTCGACGGGCCGGTCCGCGACCAGCGCCGGGTCGAGCTCGCCCTCGGCCGTGCGGCGCCGCCACCGCCGGTCGACGTCGGCGACCCGGCGCAGCCGCCCGGCGGGCTCGTCCTCCACGACGACCTCGGTGAGCCCGGGCAGCGCCAGCAGCAGCGCGTCGCCGACGCCGTCGAGCATCGCCCGCACGGACGCCACCGCGGCGTCGTCCCGCAGGTGCAGCAGCACGGCGGTGTCGTAGCCGGACGGCGGCCGCCCCTCGTGCTCGCGGGGCAGGCGCAGCGCGGGCAGCGCCCCGTCCCGCAGAGCGACCTCCTCGGCCAGCCGTGGGACGTCCGCGCCCGCGAGCGCCAGGTCCCGGCGGGTCGCCGCCAGCGAGAACCGCACCGCCCCCGAGGTGGAGAGGACCTCGACCTCGTCCGCGACGGCGCGCACGGCCGCGAAGCCGACGCCGAACCGTCCCACCAGCCCCGGACCGGCCCCGGTGGGCGTCCAGTCGCGCGACGAGGACGCCCGCATCGCCGCCAGGGAGGCGACCCCGGCGGCGTCCAGGGGCGCGCCGGTGTTCGCGGCGACGAGCACGAGGCCCGGCGCCCCGGGGGCGTCCAGGGCGTCTCCGGGTCCCGGTCCGGAGCCGGGTGCCCCGTGCTGCGCCGCGCCGTCGCCCGAGCGCACGTCGGCCGGGTCGACCCCGTCGTCGTGGCCGGGGCCAGCACCGGGGCCGAGGTCGCCGACCGCACCCACCTCGTCGAGGGTGGTCAGGCGCAGCAGCAGCCGACCCGGGACGCCCGCGCGCACGGCGGCGTCGGCGGCGTTCTGGGCGAGCTCGACGACCACGCGGTCGCGGTAGTACCCGCGGGCGTGGTCCTCCTCGGTGTTCGCGTCCTCGCGCAGCCGCGCGGGGTCGGTCCGCCACGTCCCCAGCACGCGTTCGCGCAGCGCGCGCGTGCCGAAGACGTCGGCGGTCACGGCTCCGGCTGCGGGGCGGGTGCCTCGTCCGGCGCGGTCGCGTCCTCGTCGGTGGCGTCCGCGCGCGCGGACGCGGCGGAGCCCTCGGACGCGGCAGCGTCCTCCGACCCAGCAGTGTCCTCCGACCCAGCAGTGTCCTCGGGCGCGGCGACGTCCTCCGACGCGGCAGCACCCTCCGACGCGACGTCCTCCGACGTGGCGGCACCCTCGGGCGCGGCAGCACCCTCCGACGCGACGTCCGCGGCAGCGTCCGCCCCGGCGCCGGACCCGGCGGCGGAGCGGCCCTCGGCCGTGCCGGCACCCCCGGCCACGACCTCCGCGGTCGGCACGACGACGAGGTCCGGGGTGACGGGCACGTCGGGCCACTCGGACGGTCGCGCCTCGACGTCGGTCTCGGAGTGCGCGCCGCAGCCGTGCTCCAGGGCGACGACCTTGCCGTCGTCGGGCGACCACTCGTTGACGCACACGCCGAACACGGTGCCGAGCGACCCCTGCAGCGGCACGAGGAACCCGCAGGTCAGGCAGCCCTCGGCGGACGCGACGGACCCGGCGGTCGCGGGGCCCTGCCGGCCGCGGAACCAGCGCTCGGCGGTCTCGGCGATGCCGGTGGGCGACAGCACCCGGTTGCGCGCGAGCGCGAGCTCGCCGATGGCGACGTCGTCGATCTCCGGGTCGCCGGTGGGCGTGAACCCGGGCTCGAGGCGCGGGTCGTCGGCGCGGAACGGCAGCACGTCGCCGGGGCCGACGTCGCCGGGGCGCAGGCGCTCGTCCCACGGCACCCAGGCGGGCGCGAGGACGGCGTCGTCGCCGGGCAGCAGCACGGCCTCGCACACGGTGGCCTTGCGGGCGCGGGGCACGCGGGACACGGTGACGGTCCACACCCAGCCGCGGTAGCCCTTGGCGGTGCAGGCGAAGCGGTGCGAGACGAGGCGGTCGCCCTCGATGGTGTACCCGAGGTGCTCGCCGACGTCGGTGGGGTGCTCGGCGAGCTCGAGCGCGGCCTCGCGGGCGAGGTCGACGGCGGCCGCGAGCACGGCGTCCTGGGTCGCGGTGGCCATCTCAGGCCTCGAGGTCGTCGGCGACGGCGCGCAGCAGGGTGGCGACCTGCTCGGCGCGGGACTTCTCGGGACGGCGGCCGCGACGCAGGTCGTTGCCGACGCGGTCGAGCACCTTGATGAGGTCCTCCACGATCACGGCCATGTCGTCGGCGGGCTTGCGGACGACGGCGGCGACGGAGGGCACCGGGTCGAGCAGCTTGACCGCGAGCGCCTGGGGGCCGCGGCGGCCGTCGGCGACGCCGAAGTCCACCCGGGTGCCAGGCTTGGGCGTCCCGATCCCCGCGGGCAGGGCGGACGCGTGCAGGAACACCTCGGTGCCGTCGTCGGCGGCGATGAAGCCGAACCCGCGATCGGTGTCGAACCACTTGACCTTGCCGGTGGGCACTGCGTTCCCCTGGGGTGCTCGTCGGATGCGACGGTCTGGCGCCGACGCACGTCCCCCCAGGTTACCGGTCACCGCCCCGCCCGTGGGCACGCACGCCCGCGCCTGGGGACGACGCTCAGCCGGTGACGGCCTCCCCGACCGGCGCCGACGTCTCGGCGCGGGCGTCCCCGGTGCCGCGCTGCTCGGGCACGGCCCGCAGCCGGGGCACGGGCTGGTAGACGGTGGCGAGCAGCGCCCGGGCCTCGCGCAGGGCGGTGAGGTAGACGAGCGAGACGTGCAGCGCCGAGTAGGGCGACCCGATCTCGGGCACCTGCTCCTGGGCGATGGCCTCGAGGTAGGAGTCGAGGACGTCGCAGGCGGCGAGCACCCGCGCCGAGGGGCGGGACCGGTGCAGCTCCGGGTCGAGCTCGGCGACGGGCACGGCCAGCAGCTCGGACACGATGCGGACCAGGGCCTCGGTGGACGCCTCCAGCGGGTCCTGCGGCGCGAGGATCTCGGCGGCGCGGGTGCGGGCCAGGGCCATGAGGGGGATCTCGTCGTCCTGGTGCCCGGCGGTGGCCAGCACCTCGAGCACGAGCATCGCGCGGAACCGCTCGCGGCCGAGCAGCACGAGCGCCTGGTGCAGGTTGCGGACGGTGCGCCCGGCGCCGGACACGGAGTTCACGACGCGGAACACCTTGAGCGCGACGGCGGGGTCGGCGGCCGTGAGCCGAGCGAGGCGCCGGTAGGACACCTGGGCGTCGCCGAGCTGGACGAGCAGCCGTCCGGCGACCATCGCGTGGTGCGCGAGCGCGGGCCGGGTGAGCACCGTCGGACGGCGGAAGTGGTAGCCCTGGAACAGGTCGAAGCCGGCGTCCTGGGCGGCGAGGAAGTCCCGCTCGTCCTCGACGCGCTCCGCGACCAGCGCGGCGTGCGGGGCGGCCTCGCGCAGGGCGGCGGCGAACTCGGCGAGCCGGTCGCCGAGGTCGGACATGTCGACCTTGACGTAGTCGCACAGCGGCAGCAGCGACCAGCGCTGGTCGTCCGGGACGAAGTCGTCGAGCGCGATGCCGAACCCGAGGCGGCGCAGCCGCTCGACGCCCGCGACGACCTCCTCGTCGGCGGGCACCTGCTCCAGCACCTCGAGGACGACCCGGTGCGGGTCGAGCGCGACGGGCAGCTCGTCCACGATGAACGAGCGCGGGACGTTGACGAACAGGTCGCCGTTGCCCGCGAGGTCCTCGACGCCGAACTCGGTCAGCGTCGCGACGATGACGGTCGCGGTCGCCCGGTTGTCGTCGATGCCGGGACGCACGCCGGACTCGGTGTGCTCGGCGCTGGCGCGGAACAGCAGCTCGTGCCCGATGGGGCGGCTGAGCACGTCGTAGATGCCCTGGCGCGCGACGCACACCTCGTGCGTCGCCCCGGGCAGGTGCCCGGTGTTGATCCCCGCCATGCGTGTCCCTCCGGTCGGCGCGCACGCGTCGCCCTGCTGGGCGTGACGCAGGAGTTCATCGGCACGTCGGGCCCGGACCTGAGCGCTCCGGGCGCCGGGAACGTCCCGGACGTCCGGTTTCCGCCCGCTCCGGGCCTCAGCCCGCGGCCTCCGCGAGCCGGTCGAGGGCGAGCGCGGCGAGCACGGCGGGGCCGACCGCGAGCGCCCCGTCGTCGTACCGGGCCTGCGCGGAGTGGTTGTACGGCGCGGTGCGCGGGTCGAGGTCGGCCGGGGTCGCCCCGAGGCCCAGGTAGGTGCCCGGCACCTCCTGCAGCACGTAGGAGAAGTCCTCCGCGCCGGACAGGGGCTGCGGGGCGGGGAGGTACGCGCCCTCGCCGAGCATCGCGGTGGTCAGCGCGGCCGCGCGGTCGACCTCGGCGGGGGTGTTCACCGTGACGGGGTACCCGCGCTGGTAGTCCACCGTGACGGTGAGCCCGTGCGCGGCGGCGACGCCCTCGCACACCCGGGTGAACCGCTCAGGCACGACGCCGTGCGCGACCTCGGAGAAGGACCGCACGGTCGCCTCGATCCGCGCGGACCCGGGGATGACGTTGTCGGTGGTCCCGGCGTCGATCCGCCCGACGGTGACCACGACGGGGTCGAAGACGTCGAACTGCCGGGTGACCATCGCCTGCAGCGCCAGCACGATCTCCGCGGCGACCGGGACGGGGTCCAGCGCGAGGTGCGGCATCGAGCCGTGGCCGCCGCGCCCGTGCACGGTGACGTGCACGGTGTCCGCCGCGGCGAGCATCGTGCCCGGGCGGGTGGTGACCAGGCCGGACGGGATCATCGAGGACACGACGTGCAGGCCGTACGCGGCGACGACGCGCTCCCCCGCGGCGTCGAGCACGCCTTCCTCGATCATGATCCGGGCCCCGTGGTCACCCTCCTCGCCGGGCTGGAACATCAGCACGACGGACCCGGCGATCTGGTCCCGGCGGGCGGCGAGCAGCCGCGCGGCGCCGACCAGCCCGGCCACGTGCAGGTCGTGGCCGCAGGCGTGCATGGTCCCGGCGTGCTCGCTGCTGAACGCCTCGCCGGTGTCCTCGGTGACGGGCAGCGCGTCCATGTCGCCGCGCAGCAGCACCGCGGGTCCGGGGCGCGCGCCGCGCAGCACCGCGACCACCGAGCTCAGCCCGGTCCCGGTGCTGACCTCCAGGTCGAGCGGCGCCAGGGCCTCCAGCACGAGCGCCTGGGTGCGGGGCAGGTCGAGGCCGATCTCCGGGACGCGGTGCAGGGCGTGCCGCAGCGCGGCCACCTCGGGCAGCTGGGCGCGGGCGTCCTCGCGCAGTCCGGCGAGCACGGCGGGGTCGAGCGTCATGGCAGTCCTCCGGGTCGGGTCGGGGCGACGGCAGCGGGGTCGACGGGCTCGGCGGCGCGGGTGCCGACGGCGGTGTCGACGGGGTAGAGCAGGCGCTCGGAGACGAGCCAGGACCCCACGGCGGACACGGCGAGCCCGGCCGCCGCGTACACCGGGACCAGCCGCAGGGCGCCGGTGGAGATCAGCCACTCCGCCACGAACAGGAACGTACCGCCGAACAGCGCGATGGCGGCGCCCGCGGGCACACCCAGCCCGACCGCGCGCACGGGCACCGGGAACAGCCGAGCGCCCGCGACGGGGGTGACGCCGAGCTGCAGCCCGACGCACGTGGTGAACAGCGGCGCCGCGACGGCGTACGGCAGCACCCCGGCGGCGACGCCGAGCATCAGCGGGACCACCAGCACGGCGGCGGCGGTGAACCCCGCCCGGATCAGCGGCAGCGGCCCGAACCGGTCGGCGAGGAACCCGGACGCGATCATGGCGAGCAGCAGGCACACCAGCGCGACCGTGTGCTGCGACGTCGCCTGCTGCTCCGTGTAGTACCCGGTGTGCCCCGCGAACTCCGGCAGGTACACGGACCCGAAGTACACGCCCATGGTCGACCCGATGGTCAGCATGAAGGTCAGCACCATGCGCCCCGCGTGCGCGCGCAGCAGCGGCCACGCGGGCTCGGTCCCGGCGGCTCGGGCCCGCTCGAACACCGCGGACTCCGGGACGCCGCGCCGGATCCACAGCGCGAGCAGCCCGCACAGCGCCGCGACGACGAAGGCGATCCGCCAGCCGCCCGCGCGCACGGCGTCCGGCCCGAGCACGCCGAGCAGCACCGCGAGCACCACCGTGCCGCCGAGGGTGCCCAGCGCGTCGCCGGAGTACGCGAACGCCCCGTACCGGTGCCGCCGCTCCGCCGGGGCCACCTCGACCACGTACGTCGCCGCCGTCGCGACCTCCCCGCCCATGGCGATCCCCTGGAGCACGCGCGCGGCGACGACCACCACGGCCGCCCACGGCCCCGCGACGGCGTACGTGGGCGCGGCAGCGATCACCGCCGCCCCGACGGCGATCAGCGTCACCGACACCAGCAGGCCGGTACGCCGGCCCCGGGTGTCGGTGATCCGCCCCATGACGAACGACCCGATCGGCCGGGCCACGAAGCCCGCGGCGAACACCGCGTACGCGCCCAGCACCTTCGTCACCGCGTCGTCCCCGGGGAAGATCTGCCCGGCGAAGTACGGCGCGAGCAGCCCGTACATCGTCCAGTCGAGGGACTCCACGAAGATGCCCGCCGTGCTCGCGACCACCACGCGCCTGCGCACCCGTGCCACCGCCACCACCTCCGCCACCCCGCGCCCGTCGCCCGTCGCCCGTCGCCCGTCGCCCGTCGCCCGTCGCCCGGAACGTATCGTGGTGCGGATGGCCACGTTCAGCGAGCACCTGCGCGGCAGGTCGGACGAGGATCTGGCGCGCCTGCTCGTCCGGCGGCCGGATCTCGCGCACCCCTCGCCCGCCACGCTGGCGTCGCTGGCGGCGCGCGCGACCAGCCGCCCGAGCCTCGACCGGGCGCTGGCCTCGGTGGACGCCGCGGTGCTGCAGGTCGTGGAGTCCGCCGTCGCGCTCACCTCGGGCGGGGACGCGGCCTCGGGCGTCCGGGGCAAGGACATCCTCCATGCCGTGGGCGCGGGTCGGACCACCGGCCCTGCCGTGCGCGCGGCCCTCGCGGACGCCCTGGACCTGGCCCTGCTGCACCCCGTCGCCGGGCGGGCGACCGACCCGCAGGTGCGCCCCGCGCCCGGGCTGGCGGAGCTGCTGGGGCCGACGGTCGCCGGGCTCGCGGCGCCCA
>NZ_RFFI01000152.1 GCF_003696205.1 Cellulomonas triticagri | reverse complement strand
GGACCCAGGACGACCTCGACGCCGTCGCCCGCCAGCTCAACGGCCGACCCCGCGAGACCCTGGACTGGCAGAATCCCGCACAACGACTCAACGACCTACTCGTTGCAACCGCCGCCTGAAACCGCCGCCCGGATCCCCGCACCTGCTGACCACTCGACGCCGGCGCGCGCGGGGTCAGCGCGCGGGGTCAGCGTTCGACGAGGGTGTGGGGGGTGGGGATGTGGCCGCCCTCGGCCTTCCGCGCGCCCACCAGCAGGTCGAGGATCAGGTCCGTCGAGGACTGCAGGCCCGGGTCGATCGTGGTGAGCGGCGGGACGACGAACCCGCCCTCCTCGATGTTGTCGTACCCGACGACGCGCACCGTCTCGGGCACCGCGATCCGGTGCACCCCCAGGGTGTAGAGCGCCCCGAACGCCAGGGAGTCGTTGAAGCAGAACAGCCCGTCGAACTCGACGCCGTCCGCGATCAGCCGCTCGACGGCGTCGGAGCCCTCGGCGCGGTTGAACCGGTCGACGCTGACGAGCAGGTCGGGGTCCTCGGGGATGCCCGCGGCGGCGAGCGCGCGCCGGTAGCCCTCGTACCGGACCTGGCCGGTGCCGGAGGGGTCGTGCACCTGGACGCCGACGGCGGCGATGCGGCGGCGGCCGTCCTCGATCAGGTGCCGGGTGGCGAGCTCGGCGGCGGCGGCGTTGTCCGGTCCGACGTGGGTGATGGTGTCGGAGGCGAGGGCCTCCCCGTGCTCGCCGATGAGCACGAGGGGGACGCGGCTGCGGCGCGCGGCGGTGTCCTCGGGGGTGAGGGTCAGCGGGCTGAACACGAGGCCGTCGACGGCGGGCAGGTCCTCGCACTCCAGCATGGAGAGCTCGGTGTCCCGGTTGCCCTTGGACTGGGTGACGAGGACGGTGGCGCCGCGGGCCTCGGCGGCGGACACGAACTCGGACGCGAACTCCGCGAAGTAGGGCTCGCGGAGCGACGGCACGCACAGGCCGATGAGCCCGGAGGAGCCGTTGCGGAGCTGGCGGGCGGCGAGGTTGGGCCGGTAGCCGAGCTCGTCGATGGTGGCGAGGATGCGCTCGCGCACGGCGGCGCTCACGTACCCGGTGCCGTTGACCACGTTGGACACCGTCTTGGTGGAGACGCCCACGCGCTCGGCCACGTCGGCGAGGCGCACTCGCGCCATCGGGGTTTCCTCTCGTCGTGCGGGCACGTCCGGCCCCGGGTGCCGGTGGTTCGTCCCGGTTCGTCCCGGGTCGTGACGTCCAGCGGAACCACCCGGTCCAGGGTCGTCCGGCCGATCGTACCTGTGCTAGCGTCCCCCACGTTCAACGTCGAACTACGACGTTGAACCACAACCCGCCGGCTCCGGCCGGCGGCCTTAGTTCAACGATGACCTAGGAGAACCGCGATGAGGCAGTTCGGCGGCCGGTGGGCGCCCTACCTGTACGTGGCCCCCGTGGTCGTGCTGGCCGGTGCGCTCCTGTACTACACGGTCGGGTTCGCCGTCTGGGCCAGCCTGACCGACTGGAACGGCCTGACCCGCATGGACTTCATCGGGCTCGACAACTACGAGAGGCTGTTCCAGGACCGCACGTTCTACATCGCGCTGCGGAACACGCTGGTCTTCATGGTCGCGACCGTCGGGCTGCAGACCGTCCTCGGCCTGCTGATCGCGGTCATCGCCAAGGAGCGGATGCCCGGGGCCAACTTCTTCAAGGCGATCTTCTTCCTGCCGATCGCCATGGCCCCCGCGATCATCGCCACCGTCTTCAAGTACATGTTCGAGGCCAACTACGGCTCGCTCAACGAGACGCTGCGGGCGCTCGGGCTGCTCGGCGAGAACGACACGATCCTGTGGCTCGGCGCCGACCTCGGCGTCTGGTCGATCGTCGTCATCAACGTGTTCGCCTGGATGGGCTTCTCGATGATGGTCTACTTCAGCGGCCTGATGTCGATCCCCGACGAGCTGTACGAGGCCTCGTCCCTCGACGGCGCGGGCTGGTGGCGCCGGCTGTTCAGCATCACGGTCCCGTCGCTGCGCGGCACCACCGGCGTGCTGATCCTGCTCGGCATCGTCGGGTCGCTCAAGACGTTCGACACCGTCTGGCTCACCACCCAGGGCGGCCCCGGCGTCTCGACGCACTTCCTCAGCACGTTCCTCTACCAGGAGCGCCTCAACCGGGACGCGGGCTACTCGTCGGCCATCGGGATCTTCATCCTCGTCGCGGCGTTCGTGCTGTCCCTGGTCCAGACCCGCCTGAGCAGCAGGGAGAAGTAGACCGTGCGCAACCAGAAGACCCTCATGTGGACGGTCATGTACGCCGTCCTGTGCGTGCTCGCCGCGATGTGGATCTACCCGATCGTCATCGCCTTCGTCGAGTCCTTCAAGGTCGGCGGCGCCGGCAACTACGAGGCGGTGCTCAACCACCCGCGGTTCGACTACTGGTCGGCGATCGGCAACAGCTTCCTGCTCGCCGGCGGGTCCACCGTCATCATCGTGGTGATCTCGTCGCTCGCCGGGTTCGCGTTCGCCCGGATGCGGTTCCGCGGCCGGAACTTCCTCTACCGCGCCCTGCTCGCCTGCATGGCCATCCCCGTCGCGTCCGTGGTGACCCCGCTGTTCGCGACGATGAACGACCTGGGCCTGCGCGACTCGTACGTCGGCGTCATCATCCCGCTCGTCGCCTTCAACGTCCTCGTGATGCTGCTGCTGATGAAGAACCACTTCGACGGCATCCCCGCCGAGCTCGTCGAGGCGGCCACGATCGACGGCGCGCGCCCGATCGGCGTGTTCACCAAGATCTTCCTGCCGCTGTCCGGCCCGGTGCTCGCGAACGTCAGCGTCCTGTCGTTCGTGTACTGCTGGAACGAGTACCTGCTGCCCAACCTGCTGCTCTCCGACGAGGGGAAGTTCCCCGTCACCGCGGCCGTCGCGCTGCTGCAGTACGAGCGCATGTCGCAGGAGCAGATCGGCCAGCTCTACGCCGGCCTCATCCTCATGACGATCCCGTCGGTCATCGTCTACCTGTTCAGCCAGCGGTACCTGCAGTCCGGCCTCACCGCCGGCGCCGTGAAGAGCTGACGCCCTCCCGTCGTGCCCCCAGCGCCGCTCGTCGGCGCGCTGACCTGCAGTTCAACGTCGAACCCCTCAGGAGAACCGAGATGCGCACCACCTCCTCCCGGCGCCGCACCCTCGCGGCCGGCGCCGCCACCGCCACCCTCGCCCTGCTCGTCGCCGGCTGCGGCTCCGGCGGTGACGACGGCGTGGCCGAGGACGGCTCCGTGACCCTGGTGTACCGGTCGTGGATCCCCACGGTCGACCAGGCCGCCGACATCATCGACGCCTTCGAGGCCGAGAACCCCGACATCACCATCCAGTACGAGGGTGCCGAGGGCGCCGGCAACTACCTCGGCGAGCTCGACAACCTGATCCTGGCCGGCGAGGTGCCCGACATCTACGGCATCCAGGTCGGCTCCGCGTTCGACGACTACGCCGAGTACGCCCTGGACACCCAGGACTACGCCGCCGACTGGATCGACGGCATCAAGCCCGAGCTCCTCGACTCGGTCACCACCTCCGACGGCGTCGTCGCCGCCGTGCCGATCCTCACGGCCGGCTCCGAGTTCTACCTCTACAACCAGACGCTGTTCGACGAGCTCGGGCTCGAGCTGCCGACCGACTACGAGTCGCTGCTCGCCGTCTCCGAGGCCGCCCGCGCCGCCGGGTACACCCCGTTCGCGATGGGCGCCGCCGACGCGTGGCACGCCGACGACTTCTTCGTCTGGCTGAGCACCCAGTTCGGCGACGGCGAGGCCATCTACGAGGCCGCGTCCGGCGAGGGTTCCTGGGACGCCGAGCCGCTGGTCGCCGCCGCGGAGCGCTGGGCCGAGCTGTTCGACAACGGCGTCTTCCAGGAGGGCGCGACGTCGACCACCATCTACCCGTCGGCGCGCGACGACTACCTGCTGGCCCGCAAGGCCCTCGCGATGCCGACCGGCTCGTGGCACGTCTCCGCGACCCTGTCCGGCAACTCCGAGACCCCGGGCTCCGCGGTCGCGGACGACGTGCTCGGCATGGCGCCGATGCCGACGCTCGGTGACAACGAGGCCAAGGCCGTCTCCGGCGTCGACTACTCCATCGCCCTGAGCGCCGAGCTCGAGGGCCCGAAGCTCGAGGCCGCCCAGAAGTTCGCCGAGTTCCTCGCCGTCGGCCAGGGCCAGCAGATCTGGGTGAACACGATGCAGGGCTTCCCGGCCGCCGAGGGCGTGTCCGCCGAGCTGGGCGCCGACGAGAACCCGGTCGCCCTGGAGTCCGTGCAGATCGTCACCGACGCGCTCGCCGACGCCGAGTTCCCGCGCAAGCTCACCTCGGACAACGACGGCCTGGAGAACGACCTCGGGGTCGTGCTGCAGAACATCGCGAACGGCGCGGACCCCGCGACCGAGCTCGCCACGCTCAACGGCTGATGCCCGCTGCGGACCGGCCGGCGGCATAAGGAATCTTCTTCCTGACGGCCGCCGGCCGGACCGTGTGCCAGGCTCGAACGAGCCCGATCGACGACGACCGAGGAGACCCCCGCGATGCAGCACACCTGGCGCTGGTTCGGCCCCACCGACCCCATCACGCTGGCCGAGGTCCGGCAGACCGGGGCGACCGGCATCGTCACCGCCCTGCACCACATCCCCAACGGGGCCGTGTGGCCGGTCGAGGAGATCCGGGCCCGGCAGGCCGAGATCGAGGCCGCCGGGCTGGTGTGGGCGGTCGTCGAGAGCGTGCCGGTGCACGAGGACATCAAGACCGGCGGGCCGCGCGCCGCCGAGGCGATCGAGGCGTACCAGCAGACGCTGCGGAACCTCGCCGCCTGCGGGCTCGACGTCGTCTGCTACAACTTCATGCCTGTCCTCGACTGGACCCGGACCGACCTCGCGTACCCGATGCCGGACGGGGCGCTCGCGCTGCGGTTCGACGCGACGGCGCTGGCGGCGTTCGACCTGTTTGACCTCGCGCGGCCGGGGGCGGCGGGAGACTGGACGGGGGTGCAGACCGAGGCGGCTGCGCGGCTGTGGGACGGGCTCTCCGCTGACGAGAGGGGGCGGCTGCGCGCCACGATCCTCGCGGGTCTGCCCGGCGCCGAGGAGCACTACGGGCTGGAGGAGTTCCGCGCGGCGCTCGCCACGTACGACGACGTGCCCGCGGACCGGCTGCGGGAGAACCTCGCGGGGTTCCTGCGGGCGGTGATCCCCGTGGCCGAACAGGTCGGGGTGCGGATGGCGATCCACCCGGACGACCCGCCGCGGCCGATGTTCGGGCTGCCACGCGTGGTGTCGACCGCCGACGACGCGGCCGAGGTGCTGGAGGCGGCGCCGTCGGAGGTGAACGGGCTGACGATGTGCGTGGGGTCGTACGGGTCGCGGGCGGACAACGACGTGGTCGAGATGACGCGGCGGTTCGCCTCGCGGATCCACTTCGCGCACCTGCGGTCGGTGTCCCTGGATCCGGATGGGGCGTCGTTCACGGAGGCGCCGCACCTGGACGGGGACGCGGACATGGTCGCCGTGATCACGGCGCTCGTGGAGGAGGAGGCGCGGCGCGGGGCGGCGATCCCCATGCGGCCGGATCACGGGCACGTGCTGCTGGACGACGCGGCTCGGGTGACGAACCCGGGGTACTCGCTGTACGGGCGGATGCGGGGGCTTGCCGAGCTGCGGGGGGTGGAGCGGGCGGTGCGGGGGTTGCGCGGGGTGTGACGTCCGCACGGCCTTGACGGTAGTCGCCCGGGTGGTCCCCAGGGCGTCCTCACTAGGGTGACGCCGTGGACCGCACACCTTCCGAGACCCACGACGACGGTCCGCTACCTCCGGCGACCGCCGCCGTCGCGGTCGCGCTGCTCACGCTGGTCGTCCTCGGCGGGGCCCTGCTGCTCGGGCTCGCGGACGCACCGGCGCTGGCGGTGCTCGGCGGCTGGATCGTGCTCGTCGGCCTGCTGCTGACGGCCGCGGTCGTCCTCATGGGCCGCGGGCAGCGCCGACCAGGACGCCGCTCCCCGGAGCTGGTGGCCATCGCCGCCGCGGTCGCCTCGGTGGGTGTGCCGCTGATCGGGTGGGGCGTGCTCCTGCTCGACGGCGGGTGGCGCACAGCCACCGGGGTGCTGCTCATCGCCGTCGGCGTCGGCGTGGTCCTCGTGGTGACGGCCGCGATCGCGCTGCCCGATCACCTGGCGCGGCCAGGCCGGAGGATCGTCGTGGATCCGTTCTGGCCGGTCGCGCCACCCCGCCCCGGGACCGGCCCGGACGCCTACCCCGTGGCGGTCGACGGCGACGTCCCGGACGACCCGCTCGCGCGCATCCGGCACGCCTGCCTGGCGCTCGGGCTGCACGAAGGCAGCGAGTTCAGCGTCGAGGGGTTCCCGACCGCGCTGAGCAGCGAGCACGTCGACCTGCGCCGCTCGGGCCGCTGGTACGAGGTCGTCTACAGCGACATGGGTCGGGACCGGGTCATCGCCCGGCTCGCCACCCCGCAGGACGCGCACGACGTCTTCCTCACCGAGGTCGCCGACCTCGCGACGGGGCGCCGCCACGAGCTGCTGCGCTCCATCCCCCGGATCCGGGTCCCGCGCGGGGAGGACGACGAGTCGGACGACGAGCGGGTCGAACGGTTCCTGCGCGAGTCCCGCGACCGGTGGCGGCGCGAGGAGGACCACGACGTGGAGCTGCTGCCCGACGGGTGGGCGGACATGCGGGCGCTGAGCACCGCCGTGGTCGCGTACCTCGGGGTCGGGACGCGGGCGTGGCCGGGGACCGACCGCGAGGCCGCGCTCGCGGAGCTCGCCGGGGCGGGGCTGCCGTCGGCGGCGCTCCGGGCTGTGGAGGAGCTGGTCGCGCAGGCGTGCACGCCGCCAGTCGACTGGGCAGCGGTGCCGGATCACTCGCGGTGGGTGCGGGACCTGATGCGGGTGCGGCACGGGGGTCTCACGGGCGAGGCGTTGGACGCACTGGCGTGGAACGCAACGTTCCAGTGGCGGTAGTGGCTCCGCTGGCATGGCGCGCTCGACAGGCATGACCATGGTGCGCTGACCAGGGGATTCACGTGGAACATCACCCGCAGCGGACTGGATAGCAGCCGGGGGAGGCGCGCCGCCGCTGGTCTGGGCATGTGCTGCGCCGCGGCTTCATCGTGCGACGACGACGGGCTCGGGAATGGCGAGCGGGCTCTGCCCGTGGAGCGGCGCGCGGCGCAGTTGCGCCGGTTCGGCGAACTTCGCAGCACTTCCGGAGTGAGGTCGTCCCCAGGTCGGGTGACGCGGGCTGACTCCCTCTCGGGATTCGGCTACCGTGCTCATGCCTGGTTTCGGACGTTCGTCCGGTTTCCGGTTCGCCGGGCCGTGGAGGGGGAGGTGACATGGCAGCAGAGGTTTCCGCAGCAGATGGCGCGCTCAAGCAGGGCGCCGACGCGGTCGCGCAGAGCCGTGGGGAGCTGCAGCGTGAGCTGAGCGCCCTGGAGGGCAAGCTCTCGGGCATCGGGTCGCACTGGCAGGGCCAGGGCGCCGTGGCGTTCAACGCGCTGATGGCGCGCTGGCGTGAGGACGCG
>NZ_RFFI01000151.1 GCF_003696205.1 Cellulomonas triticagri | reverse complement strand
CGCCGCGACGGCGTCCGCGGCCGCGCGCACCGCCCGGCGCCGTTCACGCCGCGAGCTTCGCGCCCCGGTCACGGTCAGCGTGTGGGTGCCCACCGGGTCGGCCCCGCCGCCGCGCCGCCCGCGCGGCGGTGTCGCCACCGCCACGACTGCTGCGCCCTGCGCCTCGCTCGACCGGGTCTCGGTCGGTGGTTCGGCCTCGGGTGCGTCCGGTGGTGTGTGGGTGGGCAGCCCGAACGCCGCCCCGGGTGTCGTGGTGGCGGTGTCCGGGGTGGTGCGGCGTCGACGCCGGACGAAGATCGTGGGGCGGACCAGGTGGCGCGTCATGCGCGCGGTCCGATCCCCAGGGGCAGTGCCGCGGTGCAGAACGCCGCCCACTGGTCCCCGCGCAGCAGCTTCAGCTCGAGTCCCTTGGCGGTCGAGCGCAGCCACAGCTCGCCGACGCGCAGCGCCTCGGTGTCCGCGGCGGTCAGCGTGATCCACCCGGAGTAGCTCACGTCGGCGAACCCGGCCTCGAGGTCTCCGCGGCGCCGGGCGAGGTCCTTGCCCTGGGCGTGGTGTGCCACGGACTCGGGGCGTCCGAGCTTGGCGTTCACCGCGGACGCGGAACTGTGCGACGCCTCGGCGTTCCTCAGCCGCTTCTCCGCGGAGTGCACCGCCCCCGGGCGCCACATCTGGGTGAACGTCCGGCACACCGTGCCCGTGGCGACCAGGTTCGACAAGAACCCCGCCCGCGCGGGCACGGCCGGCCACTTCTCCACCCAGAACGTGCGGTGCACACCGGAGTCGGTGACCAGGTGGTCGTAGCGCTCGTCCGCGACGGTTGCGAGCACCGCGTCGGCGTCCAGGCACCACCCCGCGGCGGCGAGCATGTCTGCCGCCGAGGGGTCGAAGGCCAGCCGCACGGCGGCGCGGATCTGCGCCGGGGACCACCACGCGGCGTCCTCGGTCCGGACCCCGCACTCGGGCAGCCCGGCAAGCAGCTGCGCGACCCGGTCGCCCAGCACCCAGGACAACCCCTCGACCCCGCCGCCGGCGGCGTCGACCTGCGCCGAAACGACCGGAGCGGCGACGGTGATCGTGATGACGTCGTCGCGGGTCAGCGACGCGGTCATGGCCGGGTGGTCGGCGAGCTCGGCAGCGTCGATCGACCCCAGGTCCCCAGGCGTCGGGGTGCCCACCGCTGGTGGGGTTCCGGGGTAGGTGCGGGCGTGCTTGACGACCTGCACCACGCCCTCGGCCGCAGCCAACGTCTGGCACAGGTTCGTCAGCCCCGAAGCCCGGGTCGCCTTCTGCTCAGCGGAGGCCAGCGCCCACCCGTGCGTGGTGACCCGCAGGACCACGGTGGCCTGCTGGGTGACCTTGTCCCACAGGAAGCACCCGCCGTCGAACACGGTCCCGACCATGTCCAGCACCGTCAGCCGCTCCCCGAGCGCGCCGGGGATCGCGATCGCCCCGGCCCGGTCGCCGGCACCAACCCGCACGACCGTGCGGGTCTGACCCATGACCTTGCGCAGCCCGAACAGGCCCACCACGCTCACCCTCTCCAGGAACGACCTGCCCTTGTACGACCCGCACGCCAACACCAGCACCGGGAGCGTCCACCACAGCGCCGACGCCAACGCCGCGGCGAGGTCGCCGGCCGCGATCAGCGACCACACCGGCCTGGACAGGCCGATCGCCACCAGGGCGAGCTGCCCGCCGGACAGACCGGCCACGACCCCCGAACGCGAGACCGGGGCGAACACCGCCTGAGGCACCTGTCCCGACACCGTCACCGCCCCCCGAACGGGTTCGGACCCCGACCGGGAGCCGCCGGACCGGCGCCGCCGGGCGCGGCGCCCGGGGCCGGCCTCGGGGCGGGACCCGGTCCCGGCGCGGGCGTGGGGCTGTCGGAGCCCCCGACCGGCTCGGGACCGCCCTCGTGGCCACCGGCGCCGCGGCTACCGTCGGCGCCTGCGCTGCCGGACCCGCCGCCAGAACCGCCGCCGGAACTGCCACCGGTGGTGGTGTCGCTGCCCGCGGCACCAAACCCACCGGCGGCGCCGGAGCCGCTGCCGGGTGCGGTCGCACCGGTACCGCTCGTCGCAGAGCCCGCCCCGCCGGGAGCACCAGGGGCACCCGCACCCCCGGTGCCCTCGGGACCGGGTGGCGTCCCCGCTGCGGGCGGGTCCACCGGTCCGCCGGTCGACTGGTCCGGTGTCACGTCATCACCGGTCGGCAGGTCGTCGCCGGGGTCGGTTCCGGCCTCCTGGTCGCCGACCGACTCCTGCGCGCCGTCGACGGGGGTGTCCTTCGGTGCCTCGTCCTCGACAGGGGGGTGGTCGGAGCCGGGCTCGGGCGGGTTGTCGCCACCGCCGCCGTCGCCCTCGGGGGCCTCGACGGGCGCGTCGTCGTGCTGCTGCTCGCCGCCGGTGGGGGTGTCGGTGTCCTCGACCTGATCGCCTTGCTCACCGCCGCCAGGAGCGTCGCCGTCCTGGGGTTCCTCCGACCGGCGGTTGAGCCTCTCCCCCATGGCGGTGAACATCTTGTCCAGCCCGCTCACGCCGGCCTTGGCGAGTCCCGCGGCGTCGGACCCGAGCTTGCTCAGCGCCTCGCTGTTCGGACCCTCCAGCGCGAGCTTGGTCGCCCCGGCCTGCGCGGCCTGGGCCCCCAGCCCCTTGAGCGCGGAGGCGTGAGCGGTCAGCGCCGCGGACAGATGCCCACCGGCGAACGACACCAGCGACATCGCCAGCGCCGGGGAGAAGATCGCAACCCACAGCCCGACCGTGCCCATGATGAACGAGGCCAGCCCGCCCTCACCCGCGAGCTCCAGGCACAGCACGATGATCCCGGCCGCCAGCGGCTTGGTCAGCAGCAGCCCGAGCACGATCTCGACCCACTTCGCAGCCATGCCCCGGGTCCCCTTGAACCCCATCAGCATCAGCGCGGTCGGCGCGAACCCGGTCGCCACGAGCAGCCCGAACGCGCGGGCCGCCATGACCATGGTCAGCAGCAACAACCCGATCAGGCACACCAGGGCACCGAGGACCACCACCGGCCACCCGCCACCGACCGTCAGGGCCGTGATGCCGCCCAGGGCGGCGCCCATCGCGGTCCCGGCAGCGGTGGTCCCGATGACCCCGCCGCCATCCACGTTGTCGAACATCTGCCCGGCCAGGCCATCGGTGACGGCGACGAGCTCGGCAAGCAGCAGGATCGCGGCCACGGTGATCGGCCAGGCCAGCGCGGCGGTCATCCCCGCGCGCAGCACCCGGGCGGTGTCCCGCACGATCAGGCCAGCGACGACCTCGACCGCGCACATCCCGACCGCGACGATCGCGAACACCGCACCCCACCGCGAGGCCTGCCGCGTGGCGACTTCCCACTGCCCGGAGGAGATCTCGGTGAGCGGGTTGTTGAACGCCAGCGACATGAGCTGCTCGGCCGGGCCGGCGATCGCGTCGGCCATGACGCCAGCGATCCAGTCCCCGATCGCCTCCAGTGCTGCCTTGATCGGGTCGGACCACCACGACCCCGAGCACACCACCACCACGATCCCCAGCACCACGAGCGTGCCGGCAGCCGTGGCCAGGCGCCGGACCGGTGCCGGGCGCTGCCGCCACCAAGTGCGCACCAGGTGCGGGGCGAGGGTGACCTCGGCCAGCACGCCGGGTCCGGCTCGGCCGCTGGTCTCATCCCAGTGCCCCAGGACGGGGACGGTGGTGGTGGGTGCGGGGGTGGGCATCAGAAGCCCAGGTCGAAGCCGGTCGCCCAGACCAGGAACGCGAAGATCACCGCGATCGCGACGCCGGCGATGAACGCCCACAGGATGATCGTCGCCGAGACCTTCTGGACCTGCTGGGAGGACGACAGCCGCCCCGCGATGAACATCGCGATGCCGACCACGGTCAGGATGCCGATGATGATCAGGCAGGTCGCTTGCAGGCCACCGGCCCACTCCTGCAGCTGAGACATCCACGGGAACGCGGCGAAGTCGATCTTCACGCCCATGTTGTCCGGGATCGAGGACGCCGGGACCGCGGCGGGCGGGGCGAGATGAGACGAGAACACGGTGGACGCATCCCCCTTCGGGTGGGTTCGGGTGGTTCACCGGCCACCCCGCACCCACCGGACTCCGGCGCCGGAATCGATATCTCCACCGCCGCCTCGCCTGCTCACACCGGCGCGGCTCACCACCCGCACGGGGAGTCCGCGAGGGGGATGGCCACGTGAGAGCTCTCCCGCCTCAGCGCAAGGCACTCCAGCGCTTCGGCCCCAGCACGTACCGACCGCCGCCGTGTCCGCGCTCGAACGCGGACCGCGAAACGCCGCGTCCGCGCCACCGCTTTGCGCCAGAATGTGCACATGACGAACGATGGAGCATCGCAGGACTGCGACGACCAGTGGGACTACACGAACAATCGGCCCAAATTCGCATCATTCTGCATAAAGATGATCGAACAGGAGCGTCGGTCGATTAGGTCGATCCTTGCCGACGCCCATGCCCTCATGCTTGACGAGTCCCAGATTTCATCCGAGACACCCTGGGTGAGAGATCGCGATCTGATTCGCGGAGACGAGTTTCTCGAATGGGCGCTTCTATCAGTAGGATTCGAGCATTTCCAGCGCTTGGCGATAGCAGCAGACGACTACACGGATGCCGTTATTGCAATCGTAAATCACGAACGACTTCGGGTTCAGCCGGCCTGGAGCGCATGTCGCGGGGTGATGGAGTCAGTCCTGCTTTCGTGTTGGCTTGTCGATGCAGAGAAAGCTCCCGAGATGAGGGTGGCTCGAGCACTGTCGCTCTTGCCCTCGGTCTACCAGGGTGCCATCGACACGCTTCAGAAATTTCCTTCGCAGGGCGAGGAGCTGGCCCGCAAGCAGCAGGCGAGTAGCGAGCTGATCGCGCTCTATCGAAAGAATCGCGTGGAGGTCGTCCGGAAGGTCAAAGGAGGCCAGGTAACCGACTTGGCCACCTCGGTCGTATTCAGAGACAACAAGGCAGCTTTCAGTAGGAACATCACGCAACTTGCACAGGCCTACCTCCCTGACAGTCCCTGGCTGTACCCGTTGCTATCAGGCGCCGCCCACTCCGAATCCTGGCTCCTGTCCGGAATCAACACCGGCACGCTCGAGCAATCATTGAACTCGATCTTTATGCCACTCCTGGCCTTCGGAGAAGCGTATGCGCGGGCACTTTGCTCGTACTTCGGCATGGACGCACGACCTCATCTAGCCGCGAACGAACGGCGCCTCAAAGCAATGGTCCTACGAGCCGGTACGCCCGCGAGCTCCGCCGCGGACAAGCCCACCGCATTCGGGGACCTCGGTTCAGGATTCATTGAGGAGTTCGTGTCGCAGCGCCAGCGCTAGCACACGATCAAGTCGCCAGGCTGCGGATCCGCAGCCTCACCACCCGAGGGTGATGTTCGCGTACCGGGCGACCGCCGCGGCGACCGAGCCCAGTACCAGCGCCGCGACAACCCCCACCGCCACCGCGCCGGAGGCGAACGAGGCGGCCTTGTCCGACACCCGCAGGCCGGCCTTGCCTGCCACGACCGTCACGACGCCGAGCACGACCGCGATCCCGCACCCGATCAGCCCTGCGGCGAGCAGCCCGCCGGCCAGGTCCCGCAGGGTGTCTCCGACTGCGCCGTTGACCCAGGTGAAGTCCAGCCCGAACCCCTCGAGCACCGGTTCCGCGGCCACCCGGGCCATGAGGTTCGACCCCTGCGTGTCCGGGGTCACGGGGTTGCCTCGATCCACGCGGCGCCGTCCCCGATGACCGCGGACACGACCTGCCCGTCGGTGACCTGGACCTCGCACCTGACGTGCACCACCACCTGCCCCACCCCGGCGTCCGGTGTGGTGGTGACGGTCGCGTCGAGCACCACCCAGCCCGGGGGCCACACGTGCGGGTCGGAGACGTCCACAACCGTGACCTGCCCCGGCTGGGCCGCACCGGCGCCGAGCTCCGCGGCCTCGTCGAGCACGTCCCCGGTGTAGTCCTGCACCCGCGCGTCCGGAGCCAGCTGCTGCGCCCGCGCGGCCGCCGCGGTGGCGTCGGTCTCCTCGGGCGTCCACCCGAGGAACGTCGCGACCCATTCCTCGGCGACGGCAAGCGCGTCGTCGGTGGCATCGACGGCGTCGGCGGCGGGATCGGGGGTGCCGGTGATGGTCCCGGCGCCGTGCCGGAACGGATGCCCGTCACCACCGCTCCCGTCCTCGGAGGCGGCGGGTGCCGTGGGTTGCACGGTGGCGGTGGGTGTGGGGTCCTGGGTGGTGGAGGCGGGGTGCAGCAGCCACCCGATCGCCGCGGCGATCACTCCACCGCACACCACGAGCGCCCCGATGCCGATCGCCAGCGTCTTGCGGCCGCGGGTGGTGTTGCTGGTGTCGTCCATGGTTCAGGTCCTCCGAGGTGAGCGGTGCGGGGCGGTCGTGCCACTGGGTGTCATCGCGTGGCGCCGACGTACTCGAAGTGCCACGCCTCGGGCTTGGACCCGCCTTGCTGGGCCCAGCCGGGAAGTACCCACCCGTGCGCGCCGGCGTTGGTGCGCATCCAGTTGTGCTGGGGGGTGCCGAACTTGTTGATCCCGCCGCCGAGGTCCACGGCCAGGCCCCACCCGTGGTTCGAGGTCCCGGGTGTCGCGGCCAGCCAGCCCTTGCTGGCCTTGACCCGGACCTGGGCGTCGTAGTCCCGGTAGGCGTCGGTGATCGAGATGTTCGCGCCGAACGCCGCCCGGTAGGCGCCGTTCACCCCTTCCAGGGCGGCCGCGGCATCGCAGCGCAGCCGCATCGCGGGCGCCCAGCTCAGCGAGCACAGCTGCTCGGCCGGGATGCGGCCGTTGGAGTGCCCGCCCCACTGCCCACCCGCCCCTCCCCCGCCTGACCCCGTGCCCGCAGGGGCGCTAGGTGTCTCGGTGGCGGCCGCGGAGGCGAGGCCCTCGGCCTCGTCGGCCCCGCCCAGGACAGCCATCAGACCGCCGAGCAGAGCGCTGGCGAGGACCAGCACGACGGCGAGCACCGCGACCAGCGCGCCGCCGCACCCGATCAGGACCCGACGGCGCGTCTTCTTCGACCCAGCCGCCTTCGCCGCACCGACCGCGACCAGCCCGGCGCCCATCACCACACCCCGCGTTCGCGGGAGCCGATATCGGGCACGGGTGCCAGGCCTCCTCGGTCAGGGGCACCGAGGGCGCTGGCGGTGGTGACGGTGGAATGCACGGGTGGTCTCCTGCTCGGGTCAGGGGGTCGGGTCTGGTGCGTCCCCCGTTCGGGCACCGCCGCGGGGCGACCGGGCGATATCGCCCGCCCGACCGACCGGCCCGTGGCCGGCGATCCCGGGTGGGTGGTGGTCCAGGAGGCCAGCGCCTGGGCGACGGTCGGCACCCCGACCGGCGGCCCCTCGGCGGTGCCCGTCCGGCGTCCGCCAACGAAGTCGTGCGCACCGGTGCTGGCCAGGGCTGCAGGCTGGGCGGCGCTGTCGTCGTGCGGGTGGGCGGCCGGGTGGTCGGTGCGGGCGCGGTGGCGGGCCGCGTCCAGGGCGGTGCGTCCGGCCGCGGCCGCGGACCGGGCACGCTGCGACCAGATCCCCGTCGCGGTCCGAGCGGCGCTCGCCCACTCGGCCTGGCGTGCGACGAGCGCGGCGTGCGCGGC
>NZ_RFFI01000150.1 GCF_003696205.1 Cellulomonas triticagri | reverse complement strand
CCCGGCCCGCTCGACCCGCCCGACGCGACGGCCGTGCTGCCCGTGGCGGCGCCCGAGCCCGCCGACGCCCGCGACGCGACGACATCG
The DNA here is from genome assembly GCF_003696205.1 of Cellulomonas triticagri. GTDB lineage: Bacteria > Actinomycetota > Actinomycetes > Actinomycetales > Cellulomonadaceae > Cellulomonas > Cellulomonas triticagri. The sequence goes on along the minus strand of NZ_RFFI01000150.1, from coordinate 7,715 downwards.
ATGCCGCCGGCGCCCGACGCGCCGGGCGTGGCGTCGGCACCCGGGGGCGTGCCGCTGCTCGCCCCGGACGACGACGTCGTGGACGGCGAGCTCGTCCAGGACGCCCTGGACGCCGCCCCCGACGCGCCGGTCGAGGTGGTCCTCGGCATCGGGTCCAACCTCGGCGCCGCCCAGGACACGCTGCGCGACGCCGTCGCGGATCTCGCGGACTCCCCGGGCATCGAGGTGGTCGACGTCTCCGCGCTGGCGCGCACCGCGCCCGTGGGCGGGCCGGACCAGCCGGACTTCCTCAACGCGGTCGTCGTCGCGCGCACCACGCTGTCCCCGCGCGACCTGCTGCGCGCCACCGCCGAGGTCGAGCGCCGGCACGGCCGGGAGCGCACCGTGCGCTGGGGGCCGCGGACCCTCGACGTCGACATCATCGTCTACGGGCAGGTGTCGGCCGTGACCGACGACCTGGAGCTGCCGCACCCGCGGGCGCACCAGCGGGCGTTCGTGCTCCAGCCCTGGGCGCAGGTGCAGCCGGACGCCGTCCTGCACGGGCTCGGCGGCGGCCCGGTCGCGGCCCTGGCCGCGACCGCCCCCGACCGCGAGGGCGTCCGCTGGCTCGCGCTGGACTGGCTGACCGCGCCCGTGCCCGCCGCGCTGCCCGACCCGGCGGACCTGGACCCCGCCGGTCCTGCCGGCTCGGCCGAGCCTGGCAGCACGGACCGGGATCGCCCGGACCTGGACCACGACGGCCGCGACGCCGCGCCCGTCGAGCGGCCGCCGTTCGCGCCCGTCGCCGACGGTCCGGCGCCCGCCGCCGACGGCGCCCCGTACCGCCACCCGTTCGACCCGGTCCGCAGCCCTGAGCGCGACCCCGCGCAGGACGCCGTCGCGGGCATCGAGAGCACGGGCCCGCAGCCGACCGCCGACGAGCCCGACGGCCGGCAGGGCCCCTGATGCAGCGCACCCGCGTCCGCACCCTGGTCCTGATCGCCGTCCTCGCCACGGGCCTCGGCTGGCTGGTGGTGCGGCTGGTCGGCAGCCGTGGGCACACACTGCCGCAGGTGCCGTGGGCGATGGTCGCGGTGCTGGTGCTGATCGCGGCGGTCGTCCTCGGCATGGGCTGGTCGGTGCGGCAGTACCTGCGGGGCAAGCACCCGTCGCTCGACCCGCTGCGCGCCGCCCGCACCGCCGTGCTCGCCAAGGCGTCCTGCTACACCGGCGCGCTGCTCGCGGGCTGGTACGTGGCGCAGGTGCTCGACGTGCTGGGCGACCTGGGCATCGAGGCGCAGGCGTCGCGTGCCGCCAGCGCGGGGCTCGCCGTGCTCGGCTCCGTGGTGCTCCTGGTGGTCGGCCTGGTCGTGGAGTGGTTCTGCCGGATCCCCCCGCAGGACCCGGAGGAGCGCGCGCCCGGCGCCACCGACCCCACCCCGCCCGCCGCCGCGACCTGAGGGTCCGGACGGGCGGACGACGACGCGGTCCTGCGCCGCGGGGCGGTCGCGGTGGAAGGATGGTGCTCATGAGCACGCCCGACCTGCCCGAGCCCGTGGTCGCCGCCCCCGTGGCGGACCCCGACGCGCCCGCCCAGGCACCCCTGCGCGAGAGCGAGCCGTTCGAGCCCGAGGGCGTCGCGTGGACCCCGGTGTCGCCGCGGCTCGCGACCGCCCGGCTCGTCGTGAACGCGATCTGGCTGGGGGTGCCGCTGCTGGGTCTGGTCGTCGCGGCCGCGCTGTCCGGGCTCGTCGGCCTGTGGATCGGCGCGGGCGGCGTCGCGGTGCTGCTCGCGTGGGTCGCGTGGTTGGTGCCGCGGCAGGTCCGCGCCATGGGCTACGCCGAGCGCGCCGACGACCTGCTGCTGCGCAAGGGCATCCTGTTCCGGTCGATGGTCGTGGTGCCCTACGGCCGGATGCAGTACGTCGACGTGTCCGCCGGTCCGCTGGCCCGCCAGCTCGGCATCGCGTCCGTGCAGCTGCACACCGCCTCGCCCGGCACCGACGCGTCCATCGACGGCCTGCCCGCGGCGGAGGCCGCCCGGCTGCGCGACCAGCTCGCGTCGCGCGGCGAGGCCCGGCTGGCGGGGCTGTGACCGACCCCCGCGAGGTGGCGGGGCCGGAGCGGGTCGGGGACACGACCGGCCCCGTGCACCCCGCCGCACCCGCCGCACCCAAGGTCCCTGACGCGCCCTCGGCGTCGCCGGGCGTGCCTCCGGCTGCGCCGGACGCGCCCGCTGCGGCTCCCGCACCCGAGCCGGAGCCGCCCGCCGACGACCTCGGCTGGCGCCGCATGCACCCGGTGACCCCCGCGGTGAAGGGCTGGAAGGTCCTCGTCGCGGTCATCGCCGTGGTGGTGTGGAACTCGGCCGACGAGGTCCGCGACCTCGCGGGCCTGCTGGGCGCGAGCGTGTGGCTGTACGTCGTCGGGGCGATCCTGCTGGTCGCGCTGATCGGCTTCGGGTACTCGGCGGTGGCCTGGCGGATGACCCGGTTCGCGGTCACCGACGAGGCCGTGCACCTGCGCACGGGCGTGCTGTTCCGGCAGCAGCGCCAGGCGCGCCTGGACCGCCTGCAGGCGGTCGACGTGGTGCAGCCGCTGCTGGCGCGCATCCTCGGGCTGTCCGAGCTGCGGCTGGAGGTCGCGGGCGGGTCCGGGTCGGCGGTGTCGCTGGCGTTCCTGCGCGAGGCCGAGGCGGAGCAGCTGCGGGCCGAGCTGCTCGCGCGGGCCGCGGGCGTGCACCGCTCCCGCCGCGCCGCCGCCCCGTCGCCGGCTGCTGCCCCCGCACCCGCACCCGACGGCGCTGCGCACGGCACCCCGGCGCACCCCGTCGCCGCCCCCGCTGCGGGCCCCGTCGTGACCGCGCCCGTCCCGCCCGGCCAGGAGCCGGACGCCGACTGGGACGCCCCCGCGCCCGTGGCCCCCGAGCAGCCCGTCTACGACGTCCCGATCGGCCGCCTGCTGGCGTCGATCCTGCGGTCGTCCGCGTCGATCTGGCTGGTCGTGCTCGCGGTCGTGCTGGTCGTCGTCGTGGTGACCTCGGGCGAGATCGGGTCGGCGTTCGCGATCCTGCCGGGTCTGCTCGGTGTCGTGTCGTACACGTGGAGCCGGTTCAACCGGGGCGCGAACTTCCGGGCCGCGATCTCCCCGGACGGCATCCGGCTGCGGCACGGCTTCACGGAGGCGCGCGCGCAGACGGTGCCGCCGGGCCGGGTGCAGGCGGTGCAGATCACCCAGGGCCTGCTGTGGCGGGGCCGGGACTGGTGGCGGGTCGAGGTCAACGTCGCGGGCTACGGCTCGGGCGGGGAGGACGACACACAGAGCGCGAACGTGCTGCTGCCCGTGGGGACGCGGGACGACGCGCTGCTGGCGCTGTGGCTGGTGCTCCCGGACCTGGGGACCGCGGACCCGCGCGGCCTCGTCGCCACGGGCCTGGTCGGCCGGGACGCCGCGGACGGCTGGGCGGTCGCCCCGCGGCGGTCGCGCTGGCTGGACCCGATCGCCTGGCGGCGGCACGGCGTGACGGTGACCGAGCGCGCCCTCGTGCTGCGCTCGGGCGTGCTGACGCGGCGCCTCGTCGTGGTCCCGCACGAGCGCACGCAGTCCCTGACCCTGGCGCAGGGCCCGTGGCAGCGGCGCCTGCGGCTGGCGACGGTGCAGCTGCAGTCGACGCCGGGTCCGGTGACGCCGCACGTCGCGCACCTGGACGAGCGGGTCGCGGCGGGGCTGGTGGACGAGCAGGCGACGCGGGCGCGGGTGGCCCGCGCCGGGGCGGGGCCGGAGCTGTGGATGCGCCGGGCATGACGCGGCTGGGGATCGGCGTCGTCGGCGCGGGCCGGGTCGGCGCGGTGCTGGGCAGCGCCCTGCGCGCGGCCGGGCACCCGGTGGTGGGCGTGAGCGCGGTGTCGCAGGAGTCGCGGGAGCGGGCGGACGCGATGCTGCCGGGCGTCCCGGTGCTCGACGTGCCCGAGGTGGTGCGCCGGGCGGAGCTGGTGCTGCTGGCGGTGCCGGACGACGCGCTCGCGGACCTGGTCGCGGGGCTCGCGGCGACCGGCGCGTGGCAGGCCGGGCAGATCGTGGTGCACACCGCCGGGCGGTTCGGCACGGACGTGCTGGCGCCCGCGCGGGCGGCCGGGGTGATCCCGCTGGCCCTGCACCCGGCGATGACGTTCACGGGGACGTCTCTGGACCTGTCCCGCCTGGTGGGCTGCACGTTCGCCGTGTCGGGCCCGACGCCGGTGCTGCCGATCGGGCAGGCGCTGGTCGTGGAGATGGGCGGCGAGCCCGTCGTGCTGGACGAGGCGGTGCGCCCGCTGTACCACGCGGCCCTGGCGCACGGGGCGAACCACCTGGTGGTGCTGGTCGCGCAGGCCGGGCAGGCGCTCGCGGCCGCGGGGGTCGGCGACCCGGGCGCGGTGCTGCGGCCGCTGCTGACGGCCGCGCTGGACGGCGCGCTGCGCGCGGAGTCGGCGGGCGGCGGTCGGGAGTCGAGCGGCGACGTCACGACGGGCGCGGTGACCACCCTCACGGGCCCGGTGCGGCGCGGCGACGCGGGCACGGTCCGCGACCACCTGGCAGAGCTCGGGGCGCTGGGCGTGCGGACCGGGGCGACGGACGTGGCGGAGTCGTACCGGACGCTGTCGCGTGCGGCCACCGGCCGGGCGCTCGGCGCGGGCCTGCTGCGCCCGGACCAGGGTGAGGCGCTGCTGGACGCCCTCGGGGGAGCGGCCCCGGTTCGGGACGACGGCCCGGACGGGAGTACGGTGCACGGCGCGCAGGACGACGGGGACGACACCCCCGCCCCGGGCGCCGACGGAGAGGACCAGGCATGACCACCCCCGCACGGACGGGTGCCCCCACGCTGGCGCGCACGCGCGACCAGCTCGACCAGGCGCTCGTCCCGGCCCGCCGCGCCGTCGTGATGACGATGGGCGCCCTGCACGCCGGGCACCTCGCCCTGGTCCGGGAGGCCCGCGCGCGGGCCGAGCAGGTCGTGGTGACGATCTTCGTGAACCCGCTGCAGTTCGGGGCGGGCGAGGACCTGGACCGCTACCCGCGCGACCTGGACGGCGACCTCGCGCTGCTGACCGCCGCGGACCTGCTGGGCGAGGGCGACGTGGTGTTCGCGCCGACACCCGAGGTGGTCTACCCCGACGGGGACCCGGTGGTCCGGGTCTCGGCCGGGGTGATCGGCACGGTGCACGAGGGCGCCGTGCGGCCCGGGCACCTGGACGGCGTGCTCACCGTGGTCCTCAAGCTCCTGCACCTGACCGGCCCGGACGTGGCGCTGTTCGGCCGCAAGGACGTGCAGCAGCTCGTCGCGGTGACGCGCATGGTGCGGGACCTGGACGTGCCGGTCGAGGTCGTGGGCGTGCCCACGGTGCGGGACGCGGACGGCCTCGCGCTGTCCTCGCGCAACGCGTACCTGTCCGACGACGAGCGCGTGCGCGCGCTCGCGCTGAGCCGGTCCCTCGCCGCAGGGCGGGACGCGGCGGCGGCGGGCGGCACCCCGGACGACGTGCGCGCGGCGACCCGGGCGGTGCTCGACGCCGCCGGGGTCGAGACCGACGACCTGGCCCTCGTGGACCCGACGACGTTCGCGGACCTCGACGGGCGCCCGGCGGGCGGCACCGCAGTGCTGGCCGTGGCGGGCCGGGTGGGCGCGACCCGCCTGATCGACAACTCCGACGTGAGGTGGGCGTGATGACGTCGCTGCTGCGGCCGATGATGATCGGCAAGATCCACCGGGCGACCGTGACGCAGGCCGACCTGCACTACGTCGGCTCGATCACCGTCGACGCGCACCTGCTGGCGGCCGCGGACCTGCTGCCGGGTCAGCAGGTCGACGTCGTGGACGTGACCAACGGCGCGCGCCTGACGACCTACGTGATCGCGGGCGAGCCCGGCTCCGGGCAGATCTGCATCAACGGCGCCGCCGCGCACCTGGTGCACCCGGGCGACGTGGTCATCCTCATCGCGTACGGGATGCTGCCCGACGCCGAAGCGCGGACCTACGAGCCGCACGTCGTCCTCGTGGACGCCGACAACCGGATCATGGACACCGGGCACGACCCGGGCACGGTGCCGGACTCGTGGACCGCGACGTCGGGCCTGCACCCGAGCGGCGTGCCGTTCGACCAGGGCAGGGCGCTCGTGGAGGGCGACGCGGGCGGCACGGCTGCCGGGGGCGACGGCCTGCCGCACCCGGTGCGCACCGACCTCGGCGGCCCGGCCGCGCCCGACGCCACCGACGCCGCCGACGCCTCTGACGTCGGCACCGACGCCGGCACCCGGCGGTGACGACCCGCCTCGCGCGCCGGCTCGCCGCCCCGGCCCCCGGCTGGACGGCGCACGCGGACGCCGTGGTCGTGGGCTCGGGCATCGCGGGGCTGACGGCCGCCCTCGAGCTGCGGACCCGGGTGCCGCGCGTGCTGCTGGTGACCAAGGGCGCGCTCGTGTCCGGGTCGACCATCTGGGCGCAGGGCGGCATCGCCGCGGCGCTCGACCCGGCGGACTCCCCGGCCGCGCACCTGCGGGACACCCTGGAGGCGGGCGTCGGGCTGTGCGACCCGCGGGCGGTCGAGGTGCTGGTCACCGAGGGGCCCGCGCGGGTGCGCGAGCTCGTCGCGCGCGGCGCCGTGTTCGACACCGAGCCCGACGGCGCGCTGAGCCTGACCCGCGAGGGCGGGCACCACGCGGACCGCGTCGCGCACGCGGGCGGCGACGCCACGGGCGCCGAGATCTCCCGGGCGCTGGTCGCGCAGCTCGACGCCGTGCGCGCCGACCCGGGCATCGAGGTCATCGAGAACGCCCTCGTCCTCGACGTGCTGACCGGGACGCCGGGGCACGACGGCCGTCCCGCCCCGGTCGCGGGGGTGACGCTGCACGTCATCGGCGCGGGCAGCCGCGACGGGGTGGGGGCCGTGCTCGCGCCCGCGGTGGTGCTCGCCACCGGCGGCATCGGCCAGGTGTTCCGCTCGTCCACCAACCCCGCCCAGGCGACCGGCGACGGCATCGCCGCGGCGCTGCGCGCCGGTGCGGTGCTCGGCGACGTCGAGTTCGTGCAGTTCCACCCGACCGTGCTGTGGCTCGGGTCCGGGGTGAAGGGGCAGCTCGCCCTGATCTCCGAGGCGGTGCGCGGCGAGGGCGCGCACCTGGTCGACACCGACGGCCACCGGTTCATGGCGGGCGTGCACCCCCTCGCGGAGCTCGCGCCCCGGGACGTCGTCGCGAAGGCGATCGTCCGGCAGCTCGCCCGCACTGGGTCGGACCACGTGCTGCTGGACGCCCGGCACCTGGGGGCGGACCGGCTGCGCCGCCGGTTCCCGACCATCGCCGGGCGGCTCGCGGAGCATGGCCTCGACCTCGCGACCGACCTGGTGCCCGTCGCCCCGGCGCAGCACTACCACTCGGGCGGCGTCGTCACCGACATCGTCGGACGGGCGTCCGTGCCCGGGCTGTACGCGGTGGGGGAGGTGGCGTGCACGGGCGTGCACGGCGCCAACCGGCTCGCGTCGAACTCGCTGCTGGAGGGCCTGGTGTTCGCGCACCGCGCGGCCCACGACATCGCCCGCCGGGTCGAGTCCGGCGCGCTGCGGCAGGTCGACCCCGTCGAGCGCGGCGGACCCGAGGCGCTGGTGGCCGGGGCCGCCCGGTCCCGGGTGCAGCGGATCGCGACCGACGGCGCCGGGGTGCTGCGCTCCGCGGCGGGGCTGGCGGCGGCGTCGGCGGCGCTC
>NZ_RFFI01000015.1 GCF_003696205.1 Cellulomonas triticagri | reverse complement strand
CTTCCGATCTGCTGCCGGAGGCCGGGCACGGGCTGGGCGCCGACCTCGTCGGCCCGGGGCCAGCCCGCGCGACCCCCGGCCTGCTGCGCGGGGACGGCACGGTCGACCCCGCGACGCTCTGCCCCGTGCCGTTCGCGCCGGGGGCGCTGCTGCGCTGCGACGCGGTCGAGGCGCTGGTCGCGCTCAACGAGGTGTTCCGCGCGGACCACGGCGAGGACCTGCCCGTCGGCGGCACGTACCGCTCGTACGCGGAGCAGGTGCGGCTGCGCGCGGCGAAGGGCGGGCTCGCCGCGCCGCCCGGGACGTCGCACCACGGGTGGGGCGTGGCGGTGGACTTCGAGGGGTTCGGGGGCGTCGGCCAGTTCGACACGCCCCTGTTCCGGTGGATGGTCGAGCACGCACCCGCCTACGGCTGGGTGCACCCGGCCGAGCTCGGACCGGGCGGCGGCGGGCCGCAGGAGCCGTGGCACTGGGAGTTCGCGGGGACCGAGCCGCAGACCGGCCGGTAGAGCGCTCACCCCGCGACGTGCAGCCCGTCCACCGGGTTCAACCGGTACCCGACGCCGCGCACGGTCGTGATCAGCCCGTCGAGCCCGGACTTGGCCCGGACCCGCCGGACGTGCACGTCCACCGTCCGGGTGCCCTCGGACAGGTCCTGGGTGCGCCACGCGGCGGCGTAGAGCTCGTCGCGGGTGACCACGCGCCCGGCGGACGTCGCGAGGTACGCGACGAGGTCGAACTCCTGCCGGGTGAGGTCGACGGCGACGTCGTCCACGACGAGGCGGCGCCCGGGCAGGTCGACGAGGACGGTCGGGGCGAGCGGCAGGGAGGCGAGCAGCGCCTCGAAGCCGCGCAGGTCGTCGGCGGGCCGCGGGGCCGGGACGTCGGCGTGGTGGCCGGTGGTGGGACGGCGGACGGGTGCGGCGGGGGTCAGGACGGACATGCGGGTGCTCCTCGGGGGTCCGCCGCGCGGCTGCGGCGGGGCGGGACCTCGGGGTCCCGCGCGGGTGCTGACGGCTGGGGTGGCGGTCAGGCCCGACAGAGCGTGCGTGCGCAGGCGAGCCGCACGGGGCGGCTGGCGGGGTGCGCGGCGGACATGGCGGCATCATGGCACGCCACGCCCGCCCGCACAGCGGCAGAGCCGGGTCGTCTCACGACCCGGACGCGTGTGACGTCAGCCCGCGGGCGGCTCGGTGACGTCCTGGGTGGGCGTCGGCGCGGGGTCGTCGTCGGCGTCCGGGTCGGGGTCCGGGACGACGACCGGCCACGGCGTCGGGTCGTGCACCGTCGCGCTGGCGTCCGTGCCGACCTCGATGAGCTGCCAGTCGACGATGCGGCGGGTGTCGGGGTCCCAGCGCAGGAGCGTCATCTCCGCGGTGCCCTTGAGCGGGCCGATGCGGGGCTCGTTCTCCTGCGCCCCGGCGGTGGAGGACGAGGTGTACCGGATGCCCTCGCCGATCTGCTCCGGGTCGGTGCGGGTGTGCATGTGCCCGGACAGCAGGGCGGGGACGCACCCGTCGGCCAGCAGGTTCGGGGCGACGCGCGGGTTGTGGAACATCACGACGTCCACGCCGTCGGAGTCCTCGCAGGCGACCTCGGCGAGCCGGGTGCCGACGTCGGCGTACGACTCGTCCTGGGTGGGCTGCTGCAGCAGGCGGTTGGCCTTGGGGTCGTGGTCGCCGAGCAGGCGCATGCCGTGCACGTCGATGACGCCGCCGTCGAGCACCACCGCACCCGCGCGGGCGTACTGCGCCGTGGTGTGCGCGGAGTCGTGGTTGCCGGGGGCCGTGATGAGGTCGACGCCGTCCGGGATGGCGCGCGCGAACGTGGTGACGCAGTACTGCTCCACGGTGCTGCCGTTCATCGTGGTGTCCCCGGCGTCCAGCACGGCGACCGCGCCGGACATCTCGGTGATCGAGGTGATGAGCGGAGCCATGCCGACGTTGCAGTGCAGGTCGGAGATGAGCAGGAACGTGATGGGGTCGCTGCCCTCCGTCGTGGGCGTCGGCGACGGGGACGCCGTGGTGCCGTCGGTGGCGCCGGGCGCGGGGGAGGCGGACGCTGCGGCCGAGGCGGCGGCGGAGGCGGCCTCGCGCTCGACCTCGGGCCGGCGCTCCTCCCAGTCGTCCCACGCGGTGACCAGGGCCTCGCCGGCGGTGTCGTAGAACTCCTCGTTGTCCCGGAACGCCCGGACCACGAGACCGCCGTACGTGTCGACGACGCCGCCCAGCCGCCCGGTGACCCGGGCGCCCTCCAGCGGCGTGCCGTCGAAGACCTCCGAGGCGGGCGTCGCCACCACGCGGGACCGCGCGCGGCCGTGCTCGCTGGCCGTGACGAGCGTCCCGACGAGGACGACCGCGACGCCGCCCGCGACGAGCTGGGTGGCGTGCGGGCGCAGCCGGGAGCCGAGCTCGCGACGGCGGGCGGCGCCGAGCAGCCCCTTGACGACGAACCACGCCGCGAGGACGACGGCGAGGGTGACGAGGGTGCGCAGCGCCGCGTCGGCGACGAGCGCCCGGACCGCGTTCTCGATGGCCGCCTGCGGGCCGGTGAAGAACTGCAGGTAGGAGTTGAGGTCCCCGGTGAGCGCCTGGAGGGTGTCGACGTCGTGCAGCGCATCGACCCCGGCGGGGATCTCCTCGACCGTGACCCGGGCGCCGAGCCACAGGGGCAGCGGCGAGTCGATCTGCAGGGTGCCCAGCGGACCGAGGTCCACGGTGATGGTGGCGTCCGTGGTGACGTCGTACCGGGCCTCGTGCGGCCCGAAGCTCAGCTGCGCCTGCGCGGTGGTGACCCCCGCGACGAGCGACACCAGCACGGCGAGCGCCCCGAGGACGACGGTGCGGGCCCGGGGTCGGCGCGGGCGCAGGCGCCGCGCGACGGGCGCGACCCAGCGGCGCAGCCGGGCGCCGGGCGTCGTGGGGGCGGTCGGCTGCTCGGCCGCGGGCTCGGTGCGGGGGTGCTCGTCGGACATCGCCCCCGAGCCTAGACGCGCAGGTCCGTGCCGTCGCGACGGGGCCGCCGACCCTCGCGACCCGGTCGCCGTCGCGACCCCGCCGTGCTATCCCAGGACCATGGCGTCCCGCGGTCCGGCCTCGTCCGAGAGCACCCTGACCGTGCTGGTCGCCTTCGGGGCGAACGCCCTGATCGCCCTCGCGAAGACGGTCGCGGCGGTGCTGACCGGTGCGGCGTCGATGCTCGCGGAGGCCGCGCACTCGTGGGCGGACACCGGCAACGAGGTGTTCCTGCTGGTCGCGCAGCGCCGGGCCGCCCGCCGCCCGGACGCGGACCACCCGCTCGGGTACGGGCGCGAGGTCTACGTGTGGTCGCTGTTCGCCGCGATCGGGCTGTTCGCCGTCGGCGCCGGGGTGTCGGTGACCCACGGGGTCCAGGAGCTGCTGGACCCGGAGCCCGCGGGGTCGTTCGTGGTCGCGTACGTGGTGCTCGGGGTGGCGTTCCTGCTGGAGGGCACGTCGTTCCTGCAGGCGTGGCGGCAGGCGCGCGCGGGGGCGGCGCGCCGGGACGTCGACCTGTGGCAGCACGTCCTGGACACGTCGGACCCCACGGTGCGGGCCGTGTTCTTCGAGGACGCCGCCGCGCTGGTCGGCCTGCTGATCGCGGCGGGCGGGATCGCGGCGCACCAGGTCACCGGGTCCGCCGTGCCGGACGCGGTGGGGTCGATCCTGGTCGGCGTGCTGCTCGCCGTCGTCGCGGTGGTGCTCATCGACCGCAACCGGCGGTTCCTGGTGGGGGAGGTCGCCGACCCGGCGCTGCGGCGGGCGGCCGTACGCGCGCTGCTGGACCTGCCGGAGGTCGCGCGGGTCACGCAGCTGCGGCTGGAGGTCGTCGGCGCCCGGCAGCTCTACCTGACCGGGGCGGTCGACCTGGCGGGCAACCCCGCCGAGGACGAGGCCGCGCACGTGCTCGCCGCGGTGGAGCGCCGCGTCGCCGCGCACCCGGGGATCGTCGGCGCGGTGCTGTCGCTGTCCGAGCCCGAGGAGCCGTCGCTGGACCCGTCGCTCGACCCCGCCTGAGCCCCGGTCGGCCTCGGGGCGGGACGCCGGCCGGGGTGAAGAACCCGGCATCCGGGCGGTTCCGGGCGTCTCCACGTGCCCGAACGGGCGAAACACGGACGAAACCTGTCGGTCGACAGGCGTAGAGTACGTCCACGAGGGCGTGTCGCTCCGTCGGGATCTCCCGGGCGGCCGCTCGACAGCCCCAGGCGTGCGGCCGCGACTCGCGGCGTGGCGCGCACCTGTCGCCGCGCCCTCCGCGCACCCCGGTGATCCTGGGGCGCGCGGCCGAGGAAGCACAGCACAGCCCTGGAGGGCCTCCGATGAACATGTCCATCGCCCGAGCCGGACGTCCGACCACGCGCACCCTCGGCGTGGTCGCCGCCGCCGTCGCGACGGTCTCCCTGCTCGCCGCCTGCGCCTCCGGCACGGGCACCACCGCGGGTTCCACCGACGACGAGTCGACCGCCGCCGCCGCGGCCGCCGACGTCACGGTGATCGACCAGACCAACCTGCTCCTCGCCACCGCGCAGGAGACCCTGGAGGCCCGCGGCCTCGAGGTGCTCGTCGCGGACGCGTCGGGCCAGGGCCGCACCATCGACGACCCGACCCAGTGGGTCGTCGTCACCCAGGACCCGATCACCGGGACCGTCGAGCCGGGCACCGAGGTCACCCTCACGGTGCGCATGACCACCGACCCGGCGAACTGATCGCACCCGTTCCGGGACTCCCGGAATAATCGCTGGCCCCACCGCGCTGTACCGGGCGAGACTGAGATCTCCCGGTCCGCACGGTGGAGGCAGCATCCCACCGCGGGCGGACCGGCCCGGTCGTGGAGCACGCGCCCCTGGTGAGGGGTGGACGGACACGGACCGGGTGGCTCGTCGCCGACGGTCCTCAACGAGGCCGGGACGGTTCAGGCCGCGCGTGAGAAGGACAAGCGGGCGCGGTGGACGGCGGCGTACGGATGCTGCACCTGGCGCCGACGGCCCCGGGGTCGATCTGCAGGCGAGAGCCGGCGGGTCCCCCGGGGCCGACGTGTTCCCCGGGCAGGGTGGCCGGGTTCGCGACCACCCCTCATGTCGTGGGCCGGTCGGCGGACCGCGCGCGGCGCAGGGCGCGCTCGACCAGGTCGCGCAGCTGCCCCACGTAGCCGCCCCCGAACAGCACGGCGTGCATCCCCACCGGGTACACCTGGTGCAGGCCCACCCGGTGCTGCCAGCCCCGGCGCAGCGGGTGCACCTCCTGGTACCCGGACAGCACCTCGTCCAGGTGCGGGGCCCCGAACAGCGCCAGCATCGCGAGGTCGGACTCCCGGTGCCCGCCGTGCGCCGCCGGGTCGATCAGCGTCGCGCCCGCCGCGCTCCACAGCACGTTCCCCGACCACAGGTCCCCGTGCACCCGCGCGGGCGGGTCGTCGTCGTCCCACGCCCCCGAGCGCAGCACGTCCGCGAGGCGCCGCAGCCGGTCGACGTCCGACCCGTCGAGCACCCCGGCGCGGGCACCGTCGCGTGCCAGCGGCTCCACCCGGCAGTCCGCCACGAACGCTCCCCACGTGGCGTGCTCGCCCGCTGGCATGGGCAGCGGCCGGTCCAGCGGCCCGAAGAAGCCGTCGCCCGACCACCCCGCCGGCGGGCTGCCGAATGCCGGCGCCCCGGCGTCGTGGGTCACCGCCAGGCGGCGCCCGAACGTCCGGGCCGCCTCCCGCGTCGGGGCGACCTCGGTGAGCCGGTCCAGGTCCAGGTGGTCCGCGCCCACGGACCGCACCCGCACCACGGGTGCGCCACCGGGGACGTCCAGCCACGCGAGCCCCGCCGCCTCGCAGGCGAAGAACCCCGCGGGCGCGCCCGCGCGCTGCTTGCGGAAGGTGTCTGCCGGCTGCGTCATGCGCTCCCTCGGGTCCGGCGGTCGGTGGCTGCCGCCCCCTAGTCTGGCGGCGTGCCCGCACCGACGCAGCCCGATCCCGTGCCTGCGCTGCCCGTACCTGCGCTGCCCGTGCCCGCGGCGTTGCGGACCGGGGCGGGGCGGACCCCCGAGGGTGGGGCGTGGATGGCGCACCTGCCCGCGCTGGTCGCGCGAGCCCGGGACCGGTGGTCGCTGGACGTCGGCGGCCCGTTCCCGTCCGGCTCGGCGTCGTGGTGCGCCCCGGTGCGCCGCGGCCCCGAGGACCTCGTGCTGAAGATCTCGTTCCCGCACGACGAGGCCCGGCACGAGGCGGCCGTGCTGCGCGCGTGGCACGGGCACGGGGCGGTCCGGCTGGTCGACGCGGACGCGGGGGACTGGGCGCTGCTGCTCGAGCGGGTGCGCCCGGGCACGCCGATGCGGGCCGTGCGGACCCCGGTGGCGCACCGGCTCACCGCCGCGGCCGACGTGCTGCGCGACCTGCACGCCGTCGCGGCGCCGGACCAGGCGCCGGACCAGGCACCGGACCAGGCACCGAGCCAGACGACGGGCGAGGCACCGGACGCGGTGCCCGACCTCGGCTCGGTCACCGCGGGTCTCGCCGACGTCCTCCGCGACCGTGCCGTCCGTGCAGCGCGCGGGGGCATCCGCATGGATCCGGCGCTGCTGCGCGCCGCTCTCGCGGTGCTCGACGCGGGCCACGCGGGATCGTCCACGCGTCCGGTGCTGCTGCACGGCGACCTCAACCCCGGCAACCTGCTGCTGCTCGACGCGGGCGCGGATGATCGCCGCTGGTGCGCCATCGACCCGAAGGCGCTGCGCGGCGAGGCGGCCTACGACGCGGGGCCGCTGCTGGAGCAGGTCGGCGCCCCGTGGCGGACCCCAGACCCCGTGCGGACCCTGGGTGCCCGCCTCGACCTGGTCGGCGACCGTGCGGGCCTGGACCCGGCCGCGGTGGCCGCGTGGGCGGCGGCCCGCGCGGTGGAGGCCGCGTTCTGGGGCTGGCAGCACGGCCTGCGCGCCCCCGCGCTCCGGCGGCGTCTGGCGGCGGCGGGCGACTGGCTGCGGGTCCGGGACGCGGTCACCGGCTGACCGGTCAGCCGACCGCGCCGCGCAGGTGGTCGAAGACGAGGCTGGTCTCCGTGGACGCGACGTCGGGACGGTCGCTGAGCCGCTCGACCACGAACCGGCGCAGCTCGTCGGTGTCCCGCACGGCGACGTGCAGCAGGAAGTCGTCCGCCCCGGCGAGGAAGTACACGTCCAGCACCTCGGGCCGCGCCGCGACCGAGCGCGCGAACGGCTCCAGCGTCGCGCGCGACCCGGCGGCCATCCGCACCGCGACCATCGCGCGCAGCCCGCGTCCCAGCGCCTCGGGGTCGACGTCGGCGTGGAATCCCCGGATCACCCCGGCGGCCCGCAGCGCCCGGACCCGGGCGAGGCACGTCGACGGCGCGATGCCCGCGGCCTGGGCGAGGGCGTTGTTCGCCATCCGCCCGTCCTCCTGCAGCAGCCGGACGAGCCGGCGGTCCACGGTGTCCAGAGTCGGGCGCGGGGGTCCGGCCGGCGCGCGCCGAACATCGTTCGCCGGTGTGACCGACGTCGCAGGCGCCACCGCAGGATGTTCGGCCATGGTGGCAGCGTAACGAACCGACACGAACCGTTACGCGCAGGACACAGACGGAAGTTCACGCTGGAGGACGACGGGTGCCGGTTGGCGGCCCCGCGTGAGCCGAGGAGCCGGTCATGAGGATCTCGATCCCCGCCGAGGTCAAGAACCACGAGTACCGCGTCGCGATCACGCCCGCGGGCGTGCACCAGCTGGTGGCCGCGGGGCACGACGTGCTGGTGCAGTCCGGTGCGGGCACGGGCTCCGCGATCTCGGACGACGCGTACGCCGCCGCCGGTGCGCGGATCGTCGCCACGGCCGCCGAGGTGTGGGCCGCCGCCGACCTGGTGTGCAAGGTCAAGGAGCCCGTCCCGTCCGAGTACGGGTACCTGCGCGAGGGCCTGGTGCTGTTCACCTACCTGCACCTGGCCGCCGACCGGCCGCAGACGGACGCGCTGCTCGCCTCGGGGGTCACCGCCATCGCGTACGAGACGGTGCAGCTCGCCGACGGCTCGCTGCCGCTGCTCGCCCCGATGAGCGAGGTCGCGGGCCGGCTCGCCGCCCAGGTCGGCGCCTACCACCTGATGCGCAGCGCGGGCGGGTCCGGGCGGCTGCTCGGCGGCGTCCCGGGCGTCCCGGCCGCGAAGGTCGTCGTCATCGGCGGCGGCGTGGCGGGCCAGCACGCGGCCGAGGTCGCGCTGGGCATGCGCGCCGACGTCACCGTCCTCGACCTGTCGGTCCCGCGGCTGCGCGAGCTCGACACCGCCTTCGGCGGGCGGGTGCGCACCGTGGCGTCCTCGGCGTACGCGGTCCGGGAGGCCGTGGCGGACGCGGACCTCGTCGTCGGGGCCGTGCTGGTGCCCGGCGCGCGGGCGCCGCGCCTCGTCACGGACGAGATGGTCGCCGGGATGCGGCCCGGGTCGGTGCTCGTGGACGTCGCGGTGGACCAGGGCGGCTGCTTCGAGTCCACCCGCCCGACCACCCACGCCGACCCCACGTTCCCGGTGCACGACGCGGTGTTCTACTGCGTCGCGAACATGCCCGGCGCCGTCCCGGTGACCTCGACGCACGCGCTGACCAACGCCACGCTGCCGTACCTGACGGCGCTGGCGGACCAGGGCTGGCGGGACGCCGTCGCCGCGGACCCGGCGCTCGCCCGCGGCCTGTCCACGCACGCCGGCGCGCTGCTGCACGCCGGGGTCGCGGCGGCGCACGACCTGCCGCTCGCCGACCCCGCGGGCGTCCTCGCGGGGGCGCGATGACCGCGTCCTCGGTCGGCTCCGCCCGGCCCGGTCCCGGGGTGAGTCCTCGCGGCAGGTGGGTGACGCGGCCCCCGGGTACTCAGCTCCCGGGACAGGGGGTGCTCCCGGGTGGCACGGTGTCCCCGTGGAACCCTTCGAGCTGACCGACGGCGTCGTCCTGCTGCGCGTGCCCGGCGAGGCGGACGTCGACCGCATCACCGCGCTCTGCCAGGACCCGGCGATCCAGGAGTGGACGACGGTGCCGAGCCCGTACGGCCGCGAGGACGCGCTCGGGTTCGTCACCGGCATGGTCCGGTCCGGGTGGGCGGACGGCTCCCAGTTCAACTGGGCCGTGCGCGACGCGGCGTCGGACGTGCTGGTCGGCATGGTCGGCATCGCCGTGCGCGCGGACGGCGCGGGGGAGATCGGCTACTGGCTCGCCGCCGACGCGCGGGGACGCGGGCTCATGGCGCGCGCGGTCGCGCTGGTCGTCCCGGTCGGGTTCGGGCGGCTCGACCTGCCCCGGCTCACCTGGCGGGCGTTCGTCGGCAACGGCCCCAGCCGCCGGGTCGCCGAGCGGGCGGGGTTCCGGGTCGCGCCCGGGGAGCAGACCGCGGACCACCGGGGCGTGCCGCGCGCCGAGTGGGTCGGGACGCTCGACCCCGGCGACGCGGGACGCGTGGGCGCCGTGGGTGCCGTGGGTGCCGTGGGACATGATGGCCCGATGACCACCCTGCTCGACGCGGACAACCCGTTCGCCGCACCGTCCGCCCTGCCCTACGGCCTGCCCGACTTCGCCCGGATCACCGAGGCGCACTACCGGCCCGCGCTCGTCGCGGGCATGGCGGTGCAGCGCGAGGAGGTCGAGGCGATCGCCACCGACCCCGAGGACCCGACGGTCGAGAACACCCTCGAGGCCCTGGAGCGCTCGGGCCGGCTGCTGCACCGGGCCGCCATCGCCTTCTTCAACCAGTCGTCGTCCGACTCCACCCCGGGCCTGGAGGCCCTGGAGGAGGAGATCGCGCCGCTGCTCGCCGCGCACCACGACGCCATCTACCTGGACCGCCGCCTGTTCGCCCGTGTCGAGGCCCTGCACGACGGCGACCTCGACCTCGCCCCGGACACCGCGTGGCTGCTGGACCGCCAGCACACCGCGTTCGTGCGCGCGGGCGTCCGGCTGGACGACGCCGCGCAGACCCGCTTGCGGGAGCTGAACGCCGAGATCACCCGGCTGGAGACCGTGTTCGGCCGCCAGCTGCTCGCCGAGACCAACGCGTCCGCGGTGCTGGTGACCGACGAGGCCGAGCTCGACGGCCTCGCCGACGACGCGCGCGCCGCCGCCGCGGAGGCCGCGACGCGGCGCGGGCACGCCGGGGGCTGGCTGATCGACCTGATCCTGCCGACCCAGCAGCCCGCGCTCGCTTCGCTGCGCGACCGGGGGCTGCGCGAGCGCCTGCACACCGCCTCGGTCCGCCGTGGCGGCCAGGGCGGCGAGCACGACACCCGCGCGACCCTGCTGGCGCTGGCCCGGCTCCGGGCCGAGCGCGCGCAGCTGCTCGGGTACCCGCACCACGCGGCGTACGTCGTCGAGGACGCCACCGCCAAGACCCCCGAGGCCGTCGCCGAGATGCTCGCGCGGCTCGCCCCGGCCGCCGTCGCGAACGCGCGCGCCGAGGCCGCCGACCTGGAGGCCGCCCTGCGGGCCGACGTGCCGGGCGCGACGCTGGAGGCCTGGGACTGGTCCTACTACGCCGAGCAGGTGCGCAAGCAGCGCCGCTCGCTGGACGACGGCCTGCTGCGCCCGTACCTGGAGCTCGACCGCGTCCTGCGCGACGGCGTCTTCAAGGCCGCGGGCGACCTGTACGGCCTGGTGTTCACCGAGCGCACCGACCTCGTCGGCTACCACCCGGACGTCCGCGTGTTCGAGGTCGGCGACGCCGACGGGTCCGGCCTCGGCCTGTTCCTCGGCGACTTCTGGACCCGTGACTCCAAGCGCGGCGGCGCGTGGATGAACAACCTCGTGGACCAGTCGACGCTGCTGGACGAGCAGCCCGTGGTGGTGAACAACCTCAACATCCCGAAGCCGCCGGCGGGGGAGCCGACGCTGCTCACCTGGGACGAGGTCATCACGCTGTTCCACGAGTTCGGGCACGCGCTGCACGGCCTGTTCTCGGCCGTGCGGTACCCGTCGCAGTCGGGCACCGAGGTGCCGCGCGACTTCGTGGAGTACCCGTCGCAGGTCAACGAGATGTGGGCGTGGGAGCCGACCGTGCTGGCGTCCTACGCGGTGCACCACGAGACCGGCGAGCCGATGCCGCGCGAGTGGATCGAGACGATGGCCGCGTCGCGGCAGGACGGCGAGGGCTTCGCGACCACGGAGTACCTGGCCGCCGCCCTGCTGGACCAGGCCTGGTACCGGCTGGCGCCGCAGGACGTCCCGACGGACGTCGCGCAGGTCGAGCCGTTCGAGGCCGCCGCGCTGGAGGCCGCGGGCGTCGCGTTCGCGCCGGTGCCGCCGCGGTACCGCACGACGTACTTCAACCACGTGTTCGGCGGCGGCTACTCGGCCGGGTACTACTCGTACATCTGGTCCGAGGTGCTGGACGCCGACACCGTGACCTGGTTCGAGGAGAACGGCGGCCTGAAGCGGGAGAACGGCGACACCTTCCGGGCGCGTCTGCTGTCGCGCGGCGGCAGCGTCGACCCGATGGCCGCGTTCCGCGACCTGCGCGGCCGCGACCCGGAGATCGCCCCGCTGCTGGTCCGCCGCGGCCTGGAGGCGTAGCACCCGCCCGCCGGGTCCCGGGGCACGAGTCCCGGGACCCGGCCCGGTACCGTGGGGGCATGACTCCCGACGGCCGTACCAGCACCGACGCGCCCACGGGTGCCCCCAGCGCCGCGGAGGCCGAGGTCGTCCGGCTGGCCCAGGAGCTCATCCGGATCGACACGTCCAACTACGGCGACGGCTCCGGGCCCGGCGAGCGCGCCGCCGCCGAGCACGTGATGGGCCTGCTCCAGGAGGTCGGCCTCGACCCGGAGCTCATCGAGTCCGAGCCGGGTCGCGCGAACGTCGTCGTGCGCCTGGAGGGCGAGGACCGGTCCCGCCCCGCGCTGGTGCTGCACGGGCACACCGACGTGGTCCCCGCCGAGGCGAAGGACTGGAAGGTCGACCCGTTCGCGGGCGAGGAGTTCGACGGCATGGTCTGGGGTCGCGGCGCCGTCGACATGAAGGGCATGGACGCGATGATCCTGTCCGTCGTGCGGCAGATGGTCCGGGAGGGCCGCAAGCCCGCGCGGGACGTCGTCGTCGCGATGTTCGCCGACGAGGAGGCGGGCGGGAAGTTCGGCGCCCGGTACCTCGTCGACCAGCGGCCGGAGCTGTTCGAGGGCGCGACCGAGGCCGTGTCCGAGGTCGGCGGGTTCTCCGTCGACGTCGACGGGCGGCGCGCCTACCTGCTGCAGACCGCCGAGAAGGGCATCGCCTGGCTGCGCCTGATCGCGGACGGCACCGCGGGCCACGGCTCGGCCGTGAACGCCGACAACGCCGTCACCGAGCTCGCGGGCGCCATCGCCCGGATCGGCGCGTACCAGTGGGACACCCGGCTCACCCCGACGGTGCTGAGCCTGCTGGAGGGCGTCGCGGACCTCACCGGCCTGCCGCTGGACGTGGACGACCCGCTGGCGATCGACCGGCTCATCGGGGCGCTCGGCCCGGCCCGGCGGTTCGTGGGCTCGTCCATCCGGACGCTCGCGAACCCGACGCAGCTGCACGCCGGGTACAAGACCAACGTCATCCCGGGTCGGGCCACCGCGACGGTCGACGTCCGGCCGCTGCCCGGCGACCACGAGGCCGTCCTCGCGAAGGTCCGCGAGCTCGCCGGCCCGCACGTCCGGGTCGAGCCCGAGCACCTGGACATCGGCCTGGAGGTCCCCGCGACCGGTGCGCTGGTCGACACCATGACCGACGTGCTGCGCGAGCAGGACCCCGAGGCGGTCGTGCTGCCGTACATGCTGTCCGCGGGCACCGACAACAAGTCGCTGGCCCGCCTGGGCATCCACGGCTACGGCTTCGCGCCGCTGCGCCTGCCCGCGGACCTCGACTTCACCGCGCTGTTCCACGGCGTGGACGAGCGCGTCCCGACGGACTCGCTCCGGTTCGGCGTCCGCGTGCTGGACGGGCTGCTGCGCCAGGCCTGAGACGAGCCCGCGCGCCGCGCCGCCCGTGGGGGCGACGGGGCGCGCGGGGTGGCGGTCGTCGGTCAGCCCGTGCCGGTGCTGAGCGTGCTGCGCACCCGGATGATCCGCCGGCGCAGCCACACCTTCCGCTCGCCGCCGGTGTACAGCAGCGTGCGCGCGAGCTCCCAGCGGCCGTGCTCGGCCTCGTCCGTGAGCAGCCGGGACGCCTCGTTCCGGCTCGTCGCGCGGGGGATCGTGAGGACGCGGTACTCGTACTGGCGAGCCGCCTCGAGGCTCGAAGGGCGTCCCGTGGCCGGGTCCTTGCGGGCCATGCCACCACCTACCTCTCCCGTTCGGGTGGATCGTGCGTGCCATTGTGCCTGGTGCGGCGCTACGGTCATCGCATGGCAATCGACCCGCGCGCGGCACTGGACCGCCTCATCGCCGCACTCGAGGCGCACTACACCGCTGTCGCGACCCGGCAGGACGAGGACGACCCGCGCGTGGACGACGCGTACGACGTGCTCGCGGACGCCTTCGAGGTGTACGACGAGGCGCTGGGGACCGTGCACGGGGAGGCCACGCCGTTCTACCTCGCGGAGGAGGACGACGACGAGGACGACGAGGACGACTACGACGACGCGGTCGACGTCGACGCCGACGGCGTGGACGACGAGGACGACGTCCCGCTGCACCGCTGAACCCGCCCCCGCCCAGACCACCGCGCGCCCGGACCGCTCACGAGCGGTCGGGCGCGGCGACGGTGCGGGCGGTGCAGACGGTCGGGCGCGGCGTCACCGCCGCTCGGGGTACCCCAGCGCGGGGGCGCTGACCTCGTCCAGCGCCCGGAGGATCTCCGGCGGCAGCTCGACGTCGTCGGCGGCGAGCGACGCCCGCAGCTGACCGGGGGTGCGGGCGCCCACGATCGCGGACGCGACCTGCGTGCGCACCCGCAGCCAGGCGAGCGCGACCTCCAGCGGCGCCCGGTCCAGGCCCTGCGCGGCGATGACGACGGCCTCGACCACGGCGGCGGCCACGGACCCGAGGTACGGCTCCACGAACCCGGCGAGGTGCGGGGACGCCGCCCGGGAGTCCGCGGGGACGGTGCGCCGGTACTTGCCGGTGAGCACGCCGCGTCCGAGCGGCGACCAGGCGAGGACGCCCACGCCGAGGTCGGCGGCGGCGGGCAGCACCTCGCGCTCGATGCCGCGCTGCAGCAGCGAGTACTCGGCCTCGACGGCGGCGAGCCCGGGGTCCTCGCCGAGCAGGGTCGCGGCGCGCGCGACCTGCCAGCCCGCGTGGTTCGACAGCCCGACGTACCGGGCGCGCCCGGAGTCGACGGCGCGCCGCAGCGCGGACACCGTCTCGGCCAGCGGCGTGCGCGGGTCCGGGGTCTGCACGAGCCACAGGTCGACGTGGTCGGTGCCCAGGCGCCGCAGTGAGGCGTCCAGGGTGTCCAGCAGGGCGCCGCGCGACGCGTCCACCACCCCGCCCTCGGGGGTGCGCCGCACACCCGCCTTGGTGCACAGCACGACCTCGTCGCGGGGGACGACCCGGCCCAGCAGGGAGCCCAGCAGCTCCTCCGCGCCTCCGTCCGCGTAGGACGCCGAGGTGTCGACCAGCGTGCCGCCGGCGTCCGCGAAGTCCCGCAGCTGCTCGGCGGCGTCGTGCTCGTCGGTGTCCCTGCTCCACGTGAGCGTGCCGAGTCCGAGGTGCGAGACCCGCAGGCCGGTCCGTCCGAGCAGGCGCTTCTCCATGCTGTGAGGGTATCGGGGAGACGGCGGGCGTCCGGGCAGGTCGGTGCGGCCAGCCGCTATCGTGGCGCCTCGTGGCAGCGAACACCCCCTCCCTGACCGGTCCCCGCGCATGAGCGTCTGGGAGGCGATCGTCCTCGGCCTCGTGCAGGGGCTCACGGAGTTCCTGCCGGTGTCGTCCAGCGCGCACCTGCGGATCGTCGGCGAGCTCATCGGCTCCGGCGACCCGGGCGCGGCGTTCACGGCGATCACCCAGATCGGCACCGAGACCGCGGTGCTGCTGTACTTCCGCCGCGACATCGCGCGGATCTGCGTGGCCTGGTGGCGCGCGGTGCACGGCGACCTGGGCACGGACTGGCGGTCCCGCACGGGCGCGCCGGTGGGCGGTCGCCGGGACCCGGACGCGCAGATGGCCTGGTACATCGCGCTCGGGTCCATCCCGATCGTCGTGCTCGGCCTGCTGTTCCAGGACGCCATCGAGCAGCCGTTCCGGAACCTGTGGCTGATCGTGCTGACCCTCGCGGGCTTCGCGCTGGTCCTCGACTGGGCGGACCGCCGCGCGTCGAGCGAGCGGCAGCTCACCGACCTCACCCCGCGGCACGCGCTGTACTTCGGGCTCGCGCAGGCGATGGCGCTGGTCCCGGGCGTGTCCCGGTCCGGCGGCACGATCACCGCCGGGCGCCTCATGGGCTACAGCCGGGAGGCCGCGGCGCGGTACTCGTTCCTGCTGGCCATCCCCGCGGTGCTCGGGTCCGGGCTCTACCAGCTCGCCAAGAGCGTCGGGTCGTTCGGCGACGCCGGGACCCCGGGGTTCGGGGTGACGCTGCTCGCGACGGTCATCGCGTTCGTCGTCGGGTACGTCGTGATCATCGGCTTCCTGAAGATCGTCTCGACGTACTCGTACCGGCCGTTCGTGGTCTACCGGATCGGCCTGGCCGTGGTCGTGGCGCTGCTGCTGGTCAGCGGCGTGCTGGACCCGCTCGCCGGCGCCTGAGCCGCCTCAGAGCCAGCGGGACCGCTTGAACAGCCGGAACAGCACCGTCGCGGCGCCCGCCATGAGCACCAGCGCCAGCGGGTACCCCGCGAGCCAGTGCAGCTCCGGCATGTGGTCGAAGTTCATCCCGTAGATCCCGGCGACCAGCGTCGGCACGGCGATGATCGCCGCCCACGCGGAGATCTTCCGCATGTCCTCGTTCTGCCGCACCGACACCCGCGACAGGTGCACCGACAGCATGTCGCCGAGCAGCGCGTCGTGGCCGTCGAGGTGCCGGTCGACCTTGCCGAGGGCCGTGTCGAGGCGCCGCAGCCACCGCATGGTGCGGGTCTCGCGGCGCGCGTCCTCCTCCTCGGAGATGAGCTCCGGCAGCACCGCGAGCAGCGGGACCAGCGCCCGCCGCGCCTCCGCGATCTCCCGCTTGAGGTCGTAGACCACCTCGGCCGGGTCGGGGGTGCCCGGGGTGAACACCTGCTGCTCGACGTCGGCGACGGCCTCGCCGATGCCCACCTCGACCGCGCTCGCGCGGTGCACCAGGGCCATCAGCGCCGCCGCGAACACCTGGTGCGTGCTGTCCTGCGGCAGCCGCTCGGCGTCCGCGAGGTGCTCCAGCACGTCGTCCAGCAGCCCCGTGCCGCCCTCCTCGGCGGTGATCGTCACGTCGTCCACGACGAGCGCCGCCCACAGGCCGGTCGTCACGTCCCGGGTGCGGCCGTCGTACGCCAGCGTCGGGCTCACGAGGTACTGCCCGCCGCCGGGCAGCTTGCGCACCTGCGGGTGCCGCGGGTCGTCGGACAGCCCGCCCTCGACCGCGCGCCGCACCACGGACTCCGGGAGCCCCGCCTGGCGGGCCGCCTCGGCGAGGTGGTCCACCGAGTCGACGTGCACCCACGCCGCCGGGGGCTCCGGGGCGGCCAGCAGCGCCAGCAACCCGTCCGGCGGCGTCGCCGTCCACCCGTCCCCGCCCTGCACCCACGCGCTCTCCACGGAGGCATTGTGCTGGCCGGTGCGCCCGGTCGCGCGCCCCGCCACGCCGCCGTCTCCCACATGCCGACGGGTGAGACACCCACCGCGGGCCCGTGGCGTGCGTCACGGCGGGCAGGCCCCGGGACCGGGGGAGCCGTCGCGGCGGTTAGGCTCGGCGCGTGCTGACCTGGCCCGCCCCGCAGATCCCGCAGCTCCCCGGCCAGGGAGGTCCGGTCCGTGTCCGCGACACGTCGACCGGGGACCTCGTCGTCGCGGCACCCGGTGCCGACGCCACCCTCTACGTCTGCGGCATCACCCCGTACGACGCCACCCACATGGGCCACGCCGCGACCTACGTCGCGTTCGACCTGCTGGTGCGCGGGTGGCTCGACGAGGGCAAGCGCGTCCGGTACGCGTCCAACGTCACCGACGTCGACGACCCGCTGCTGGAGCGCGCCGAGGCCACCGGCGTGGACTGGCGCGACCTGGCGGCCGACCAGACCGCCCTGTACCTGGAGGACATGACGGCGCTCGGCGTCGTCCCCCCGGACGTGTACACCGGCGCGGTCGAGTCCGTCCCGGACGTCGCCGCCGCGGTGCGGGCGCTGGTCGCCTCCGGCGGGGCCTACGTCGTGGGCGCGCCCGACGCCACGGGCGCGGGCAGCGGCGACGTGTACGCGGACCTGTCCGCCGACCCCGACTTCGGCCGGGTCGCCGGGTTCGACCGCGCGCAGATGTCCGCCCTGTTCGGCGAGCGCGGCGGCGACCCCGACCGCCCCGGCAAGCGCGACCCCCTCGACCCGCTGCTGTGGCGCGCGGCCCGCCCCGGCGAGCCCTCCTGGGACGGCGGCGACCTCGGCCCCGGACGCCCCGGCTGGCACATCGAGTGCGCCGTCATCGCCCGCGACGGCCTCGGGCTGCCCTTCGACGTCCAGGGCGGCGGCTCCGACCTGCGGTTCCCGCACCACGAGATGAGCACCTCGCACGCCCGGCTGCTCGACTCCGGGCACGGCGCCCGCACGCACGTGCACACCGGCATGGTCGGGCTCGACGGCGAGAAGATGAGCAAGTCGCTCGGCAACCTCGTCCTCGTCTCCCGGCTGCGCGAGCAGGGCGTCGACGCCATGGCCGTGCGCCTGGCGATCCTCGACCACCACTACGCGACCGACTGGGAGTGGACCGACGAGGTGCTGCGCACCGCGCAGGCCCGCCTGGAGCGGTGGCGCGCCGCCGTGTCCGGCAACGGTGGCCCCGACCCCGACAGCACGCTCGCGGCCGTGCGCGCCGCGCTCGCCGAGGACCTCGACGCGCCGCGCGCGCTGCGGGCCGTCGACGCGTGGGCGGAGCGCTCGCTCACGGGCGTGGCCGACGCCGACACCGTCGAGGGCGCGCCCGGCGTCATCGCCCGCGCTGTCAACGCCCTGCTGGGCGTCCGGCTGTAGCGCGCACGCCGCGGCCCGCGTCGGCGCAGGTCGTGCGCGCGTCGGTGGCGGGAGTGGTGAACGCCGCCCCCACCGGGTCGGGCCGTCGCTAGCGTCTGCGGCGTCGGATCATGGGCGCGAGGGGGGCAGACGTGGGACGCGACGCAGGACGGGTGCTCGGTGTGACGGTGCTGGGCGTGGTCGCGCTGGCGGCGTGCAGCGCTCCCGGCGACCTGGAGATCAGCAACACAGGCCCCGAGGACGTCGTGGTCGTGGTGGACGGCCAGGAGCACGACGTCACCGGCGACGGCGGGGTGCTGCTCCTGGAGAACGGCTGCACCGACGGTGACGTCGTCGTGCGGCGCGCCTCCGGCGTGGAGACGGTCCTCCCGGGGCCGGTCTGCCCGCCGGACCGCGTGCTGGTCGGCGAGACGGTCGCCGAGGTCCGTCCGCCGTCCGGGACCTAGGTCGCCCCGTCCTGGGCTACGTGGTCGCGCACGTCCGGGGCCGCGCGGCGGGCGGCTCGGGGGAGTGGTTGCAGGTCGACCCGCGCTGGCACGGCCTCGACTGGGACGGCGCGCTCGGCGCGGTCGCGCACGACGCGCCCGGGACCGGCGGGGTGCGACGCCACGCACGGGTGAACTTCGCGCTGGACCCGACGTCCGGCAGCGGGCCGCTGCCGCTGGTCGGGGGTGCGGGGTCCGCGACGCGGGGCCGGAGGGCCTGGGCTTCCCCGGCGCGGTCGTCCCGGCGGCGTTCTGGCCGGACGCCGCCGCGTTCCTGCGTGCGGGCGGGGCGTCGTGGTCGAGCAGGACGGGGAGCCCGCGGCCGTCGCGTTCGCCTGCTACCGGTGGGACGACCGCCTGGAGATCGGCATCGAGACCCGCCCCGTGCACCGGGGGCGCGGCCTCGCCCGCCTCGCGGCGACGGCGATGGTGCGGCGGGTGGGCGCCGCGGGGCTCGTCCCGGTGTGGTCCTGCCGCGAGGACAACGCGGGGTCGGTCCGCCTCGCACGGTCGGCGGACTTCGTGCCGGTGACCCGCGCGCCGTACTTCCACGTCCCGCCGGCCTGACCGGCCCTCGGCCGCACCCGCCGCGGGGTCACTCCGTCGGGTGATGCCGCAGGTCGCGTCTGTCGCAGGACTGCGACAGCGCCGCGACGGACCCGCGACCTCCCTGTCCGGAATGTCGCTTACGGTGCTGCCATGCCAGCCGTCACCCGCGTCCGCGCGGCCGCCCTCACCGTCTCCCTGCTGCTGCTCCCGGCGTGCTCGGCGGGGAAGCCCACCCCCGAGCGGTCCGCCGACCGTCCCGCCGAGGCCGCCGCGCCCACCCCGAGCGCCTCCGCGGCGCAGCGGGACGCGCGCCCCGCCGTCACCGGGTACGCGCCCGGGGAGATCCCGCCCGTCCCGCTCGTGGTGCTGCCCGACCTGTCGATGCTGGACGCGTCGCTCGCCGGGTTCGCGCTCGACCTGGACGCGGCCGTGGGCGACCTGCCCGGGATCACCGTCACCCCGACGCGGTGCGACGCGACCACCGGCGCCGTCGAGTCCAGCCGCGGCGCGCTGCTCGCGTACGGCGACGGGTCCGGGGTGTTCACCGGTCCGGACGGCGGCGTCGTCAACTACGGCGACGGGTCGGGGACCTACACGATCGCCGGCACCACGGTCACCGTCTACGGCGACGGGTCCGGGACGTACTCCGCGGGCGGCACCCAGGTGGTCGCCTACGGGGACGGCTCCGGGCTGTACGACGACGGCACCACCGCGGTGACCATCCACAGCGACGGGTCCGGATCGTGGGCACGGGGAGACCGCTCGATCGTCAACTACGGGGACGGCTCCGGCCTGTACACCGACGGCGCGACCCGGGTCGTCAACTACGGGGACGGCTCCGGGCTCTACGACGACGGCGACCTCGTCGTCCAGAACTGGGGGGATGGCACCGGGACCGTGGACGGCGTGCCCGTCGAGGTGGACCCGCTGCCCGTCGTGCCGCCCCTCGGGGCGTTCCCGTCGATGGGCGTCATCGCCCCCGTGGAGTCCTGCGGGGCGACGCTCACGCTCGACGCGGGGGTGCTGTTCGACTTCGGCTCCGCCGAGATCCGGCCCGACGCGGCCGCCGCCCTGGACACCCTCGCCGCCGCCCTCGCCGACGTCGCTTCACCCGCGGGCACCGTCGCGGGGCACACCGACTCGGTGTCCTCGGCGGAGCTCAACCAGCGGCTGTCCGAGGACCGCGCGGACGCGGTGGCCGCCGCGCTCGCCGACCGCGGCGTCACCACCGCCTTCGACGTGGTGGGCCGCGGGGAGGACCAGCCGGTCGCGCCCAACGAGGTCGCGGGCCAGGACAACCCCGCGGGGCGCCAGCTCAACCGCCGGGTGGAGATCCTGCTGCCGTCGGTGACGTCGTGACGCGCCTGCGAGCGGGCGTCCTCACCCTCGGCTGCGCGGCGGTGCTGCTGGGCGGGTGCAGCGTGGAGGTCGTCGACGACGACGCCACGCGACCCGCCGACGCGCCCGGCACGACGGACCCGACCAAGCCCGGTCTGCCCGGGGGGACCAGCGCCGCGACCGGGCTGCCCACCCGCGCCGACCTGCTGCGCGACCTCAGGACCGAGCACACCTGCGGCGGCGGCGACCTGGACCTCCCGGTCGCCGGGACGACGGCCGAGGTCGTGGACGACTGCGCGACCCTGACCGTGTCCGGCGCTGCGGCGGTGGTCGTGGCGGGGGAGGTCACTGACCTGGTCGTCGCGGGCGCCGGGGCGACCGTCGTGGTGCGCAGCGCGGCGTCCGTGACCATCGACGCCGCCGACGTGACCGTCGCGTGGGAGGGCGGGAGCCCCCGGGTGACGGACCACGCCGCAGGCGGCACGTACGGCACGGCCGCCCCGTGACCCGGTCCCCGGACCCCCGGCCCCAGCCGAGGAGCACCCCGTGAGCGCACCCCAGCCGTACCCGTACCCGTACCCGGTCGCGCCGCGCCGGACCAACCCGCTGGCGGTCGTGACGCTGGTCCTCGGGCTGTGCGGGTTCGCCGTGCTGCCGGTCGTCACCGGGCACGTGGCGCTGGCGCAGATCCGGCGCACCGGTGACGGCGGCACCGCCCTGGCGGTCGTCGGGCTGGTGCTGGGCTATCTCGCCGCGGCGGCGTACGCGCTGGTGCTGCTGCTCGTCGTGGCCGGGTTCGTCGTGTGGGGCGGCGCGTCGTGACGGGCGCCCCGCGGGTGCTGCTCGTGGACGACGAGGAGGCGGTGCGCGAGGGCCTGGCGTCGTTCCTCGCACGCAGCGGGCTCGACGTGGCGACTGCTGCGGACGGCGAGGAGGCGCTCGCGACGCACGCCCGGTGGCGGCCGGACATCCTGGTCTGCGACGTGCTGATGCCGCGCCTCGACGGGCGCTCGGTCGTGCGTCGTCTGCGAGCCGCGGGCGACTGGACCCCGGTGGTGCTGCTGACCCAGGTCGGCGAGTCCTCCGAGCGGTCGGCGGCGCTGGACGAGGGTGCCGACGACTACCTGAACAAGCCGTTCGACCCCCAGGAGCTGCACGCCCGCGTGCGCGCCGTGCTCCGCCGGGCGGTGCCGGGTCAGCCGTCGCTGGCGGCGGCCGAGCGCCTCGAGAGCGGTGGGCTGCTGCTCGACCGCACGGCGCGCCGGGTGTGGCTGGACGGCCGCGAGGTCACGCTGACACCCCGCGCGTCCCTGCTGCTGGACTACCTGATGACCCACCCCGACGAGCTGCACACCCGCGAGCGGCTGCTGGAGGCGCTGTGGGGGTTCGAGCTCGCGGTGAGCAGCCGCGCGGTGGACCACCGCGTCGCGGAGATCCGCCGGGTGCTGGGCGACGACGCGGCGGCGCCGCGGTTCGTGGAGACGGTGCCGTCGCTCGGCTACCGGTTCTGCGGTCCGGTGCGGCGCGGGGCGCGACCGTGACCCCGACGCCCCCTCCGGGCGTGCGACGGGTGCTGCCTGTCGTGCTGGTCGGGGTGCCGGTCCTGCTCGGCCTGCTCGCCGCGGTCGTGGTGCTGGTGTCGGGCCGGTCGCTGCGGGTGCTGGTCGGCGCACCCCTGCCGGTCGTGCTCGCCGGCAGCGGGCTGGCGCTCGGGGCGGTGCTGGCGGCCGCGCTCGCGCTGGTGGCCGACCGGCGCCGGGCGGTCGCCGCCGCGCGGATGGCGGGGGAGGCCGCGGGGCAGGAGGCGGGGCGCGGGGCGCACCGCCGGTTCCTCGCCCGCCTGGACCACGAGATGAAGAACCCGGTGACCGCGATCCGGGCCGCCCTGCCCGGCGTGGTGCCGGACCCGCATGCCCTGGACCCGGCGCGGGCCCGCGCGCACGCGACGCTGCAGCAGCAGACGCTGCGGCTGTCCGGGCTGGTCGCGGAGCTGCGCAAGCTCGCCGAGCTCGAGACCCG
Organism: Cellulomonas triticagri; assembly: GCF_003696205.1. Classification (GTDB taxonomy): domain Bacteria; phylum Actinomycetota; class Actinomycetes; order Actinomycetales; family Cellulomonadaceae; genus Cellulomonas; species Cellulomonas triticagri. The sequence goes on along the minus strand of NZ_RFFI01000015.1, from coordinate 25,509 downwards.
GCCGCTTGAGCACGAGGAGGTGGACCTGGAGCAGGTGGTGCGGGACGCGGTGGCGGACCTGTCCGACCAGGCCGCCGCCTCCGGCGTGCCGCGCACGGTGGTCGTGAGCATGCCGCGGGCGCCGTGGCCGCTGCCGACGGTGCGAGGCGACGTCGACCTGCTGTACCTCGCCGTGTCGAACCTGCTGGCGAACGCGCTGAAGTTCTCGCCCGTCACCTCGGGCGTCGAGGTCCGCGGCTCCGAGGACGACGGCGTCGTGGTGGTCGAGGTCGCCGACTCCGGGACGGGCATCCCGGAGCACGAGCTCGACCTCGTCTTCGACGAGCTGGCCCGCGGGGAGGGGGCGCGGGGGACGCCGGGCTCGGGCCTCGGGCTCGCGCTCGTGCGCGTGGTCGCCCAGCGGCACGGCGGCAGCGTGACCCTGCGGTCCCGGCCGGGCCGGGGGACCAGCGCGCGGCTGCGGCTGCCGGTCGGCTGAGAACTCAGCCGCCGGTCGACTCGCGGACGATGACGCGCGGCGTCACCGTCTCGACACCGCCCGGGTCGCGGTCCTCCAGCGAGGCGAACAGCCGCTCGGCGGCGCGGCGGCCCATCATCTGGAAGTTCATGTCGATGCTGGTCAGCGCGGGCCGGCACCCGGCGATCATGGGCTCCCAGTTGTCGAACCCGATCACGGCGACGTCGTCGGGCACCCGCACCCCGCGGTCGTGCAGCGCGTCGAGGACGCCGCGGGCGATCTGGTCGGAGCCGCAGACGACGGCGTCGACGTCCTGCTCCAGCAGCGCCGCGACGCAGGAGCGGCCCCACGCCTCGGACCACGACCCGTACCGGACCGGGCCGACGCGCTCGACCCCGTGCTCGGCGAGGGCGGCGTCGGCCCCGGCGGCCCGGTCGGTCGCGGCGGCGTACGTGAGGTCGCCCGAGACGTGGGCGATGCGGCGGCGGCCGGTGGCGAGCAGGTGCTCGACGGCGATCCGACCCGCGGTCACGTTGTCGGGGACGACGGACGCGTCGGCGGGGTCGGTGGACGGGGCGTACGTGTAGACGACCGGGACGGGCAGGTCGCTGCCCAGCGGGGGTCGGGCGTCGGTCTGCGACCCGACGACGATCAGCCCGTCGACCCGGCGGCCGAGCAGAGTGGACAGGTGGTGCTGCTCGCGGATCGCGTCGCCCCGGGAGTCGCAGAGCAGGACGCTGGACCGCCCGGCGCCGAACGCGTCCTCGGCGCCCATGAGGATCGGCAGCGAGAACCGACCCTCCAGGTCGTGGGTGAGCAGGCCGACCGTCCCGGTGTGCCCGTCGAGCATGGCCCGGGCGAGGGCGTTCGGCGTGAACGACAGCCGCTCGGCGACGTCGAGGACGCGGCGCCGGGTGTCGGGGCTGACCTCGGCCTTGCCGTTGATCGCCTTGGACGCCGTGGCGACCGAGACGCCGGCGAGCTGCGCGACGTCGCGCAGCGTGACCTGGCGTCTGCCGGGTGCGTCGGTGGTCATGGGTGCCCCCTCCTGGTGCTCGGTGGGCAGCGTACGACGAAAACGTCTCGCCCGGGGACCCCGTTGACCGGGACATCATCGCGGTGCTAGCGTCCCGAAAACCGTTTCGGGACGTTTCGTCCCGGGCGACGCACGACCGATGGCCGCGGCACCGACGCCCGGCCACCGACCGCACTCGACGAGGAGACCGGTCCGCATGAACGCACGTCGCTCCAGCCTCATCGCCCTGGCCGCCGCGGGCGCGCTCGGGCTCACCGCCTGCTCCGGCGGGACCAGCGCCGGGGGAGGTGGCGCCACGTCCGACGGCGAGGGCGGGGGCGACGGCGTCGTCACCGTCTGGCACTACTTCTCCGACCCGAACCAGGTCGCGCTCATGGACGCCTACCAGGAGAAGTTCGAGGCGGAGCACGACGCCACCGTCGAGAACGTCTACGTCCCGTACGACCAGATGAACTCCAAGCTCGTGTCGGCCGCGGGCGCGGGCACCGGCCCCGACGTCGTGGTGTTCAACGGCGCGGAGGCCGCGACCCTCGCCCTCGCCGGGGCGCTCGCCCCGCTGGACGAGCAGTGGGACGGCTTCGCCGACGCCGACCAGCTCCCCGACTCCGTGCTGCACCGCGTGGACGGCACCCTGTACGCCGTGCAGGGCTACGTGAACCTGCTGGGCCTCTGGTACAACCAGGACATCCTCGACGAGATCGGCGTCGAGCCGCCCACCACGATGGACGAGCTCGAGGACGCCATGGCCGCCGCGACGGACGCCGGGTACGGCGGCATCACGCTGTCCGGGCTGCCGCAGTCGCAGGGCGAGTGGCAGGCGTACCCGTGGATCAGCGACGCGGGCTTCGACTACGAGAACCTCGACGCCGACGCCCTGGCCTCCGGTTTCGAGCGCGTGCGCGGCTGGGTGGACGACGGCTGGCTGACCCAGGAGGCCGTCACCTGGGACCAGACCGTGCCGTTCCAGCAGTTCGCCGCCGGGCGGACCGCGTTCGCGCAGAACGGCAACTGGCAGATCGGCACCGCCGAGTCCGACGCCGACTTCGCCTACGGCGTGGTCCCGCTGCCGCTCGGCAGCACGGGCGGGGTGTACCTCGGGGGCGAGGGCCAGGCCATCGGCGCGCACGCCGACGACCCGGACCTCGCGTGGGACTACCTGCAGAGCACCTACCTCGACGTCGAGGGCCAGGAGCTCGCGCCCGACCTGGTGGGCTCCATCCCGTCCCGGGCGGACACCGCCCAGGCCGACGTCGTGACCGGCAACGACCTGCTCGACCCGTTCGCCCGCACCATCGCCGACTTCGGCGCGAGCTACCCGTCGCCCGCGATCCCGCCCGCCGCCGTCGCGGACGTGCAGCTCACCGTCGGCCAGGCGTGGTCCGCGGTCATCGGCGGTCAGCAGTCCCCGCGGGACGCGGCCGACCAGGCGGTCGCGGCGCTCACCGGCCAGATCGGCTGACGAGGTGTCCGCACCCGTAACCCCGGCGCCGGTCACGACCCCGCGGGCTCCACGGGACGGCGCCGCCCCCACGACCCGGCGTCGTCGGGGCGGCAGCCGGATCGTGTTCCTGCTGCCCGCGGCCGTGTTCCTCGGCCTGTTCAGCCTGTACCCGCTCGTCCAGCTCGTCCGGATGGCCGTCAGCCAGGTCACCGCGGCCACGTTGAACGCCGACTGGGTGCTCACGGGCCTCGACAACGTCCGCCGTGGCTTCGAGACCGGGCAGACCGGCCCCGCGATCAGCCGCACGCTGGTCTTCGTCGTCGTGGTCACGGTGCTCGGCATGCTGGTGGGCTTCGGCGCGGCGATCGCGCTGCGCACCACGGGCCGCTGGTCGGCGTGGCTGCTCGCCCTCATGGTGTTCGTCTGGGCGCTGCCGCCGGTGGTGAACGGGTCGGTCTGGAAGTTCCTGCTCAACGACGCCGGGCTGCTCAACACGGTGCTGCTGAGCACCGGCCTGCGGGACACGCCGGTGCCGTTCCTCTACGACCAGCACTGGGCGCTGTTCTCCGTCGCGTTCGTCAACGCGTTCGCGGTGATCCCGTTCAACACGCTGGTGTTCCGGGCGGCGCTCATGACCATCGACCCCGAGGTGTTCGAGGCCGCGCAGCTCGACGGCGCGAGCAAGTGGCAGCAGATCCGGCACATCATGGTGCCGTCGGTCCGCCCGACCACGCTCGTGCTGCTGATCCTGACCCTGGTCTACGGGTTCCGGTCCTTCGACTTCATCTACGTGATGACGTACGGCGGCCCGGGCACCGCGACCAACACCCTGCCGTTCCTGGGCTACCTGCAGGCGTTCGTCCGCTACGACTACGGGCTCGGCGCGGCGACCTCCGCGCTCGCCGTCGTCGGCGTGCTCGTGCTCGCCGTGGTCTACGCCCGGAGCATCAAGCGCGAGGAGGCGGACGGATGAGCGTCAAGGCCGGCCCGCTGGCGGTCGCCGCCAAGGTCCTGCTCACCGGAATGTACGGCGTGCCGATCCTGTGGATCCTCCTGACGTCGGTGAAGTCGTCGGACGACGTCTTCGACCCGGGCCGCACGTTCCTGTTCCGGCCCGTGACCACGGCGTACGTCGAGGCGCTGGACGGCGACCTGCTGCGGGCGCTGCTGCAGTCGGTGACGATCGCGACCTGCGCGACCGCGCTGGTCCTGGTCATCGCGATCCCGGCGGCCTACGGCCTGGCGCGCACCCGCGGCTGGCTGCCCACCGCGGCGCTCGGGCTGCTGATCGTGCTGCAGATGATGCCGCAGACCGCCACCGTCATCCCGCTGTTCCAGGCGTTCAGCGGCTGGCGGCTGCTCGACACGACGGCCGCCGTGGTGCTCGCCGACGCGGCGCTGCTCACCCCGTTCGCCACCCTGCTGCTGCGGCCGTTCTTCCGGGCGGTGCCGCCGCAGATCGAGGAGGCGTCGTCCATCGACGGCGCGGGCGTGCTCCGCACCTTCTGGTCGGTCGTCCTGCCGGTCGCCCGCAACGGCGTCGCCACCGTCGGGACCCTGACGTTCCTGCTGGCGTGGGGCGAGTTCCTGTACGCCGTGAACTTCTACCTGACGCCCGGGCAGTACCCGCTGTCCGCGCTGCTCGCCCAGCAGGTGAGCGCGTTCGGCATCAACTGGCCGGGCCTGATGGCGCTGGCCGTCCTCACCTCGATCCCGATCCTCGTCGTGTTCAGCAGCACCTACCGGCTGCTGCGCGACGGCCTGACCGTCGGCGCCGTGAAGTGACCGCCGCCCGACCGCGCCCTGGAGGCGACATGACCGACACGTCCACCCGCACCGACCGCGCCGCGCAGCACGGCCGCCCCGTGGTCCCGTCCACCGCCCGCTGGCGCCCCCTCGGGATCGCCGACGTCCACCTCGATGGTGGGTTCTGGGGCGACCTGCAGCAGCGCAACGCCACCGCGATGATCGCCCACACCGAGCACTGGGTGGAGCGGATGGGCTGGGCGGCCAACTTCGACCTCGCGGCCGCGGGCACGCTGCCCGAGGGCCGCCGCGGGCGGGAGTTCTCCGACTCCGAGATCTACAAGCTGCTGGAGGCGATGTCCTGGGAGGTCGGCCGCACCGGTGACCTCGACCTGGACCGGCGGCTCCGGGCGCTGGCGTCGCGGGTCGCGGCCGCGCAGGAGCCGGACGGCTACCTGTCCACGATGTTCGGCCGGCCCGGGCAGGGCGCTCGCTGGTCCGACCCCGAGTGGGGCCACGAGCTCTACTGCCTCGGCCACCTGATCCAGGCCGGCGTCGCCCGGGCCCGGACGTACGGCGACGACGAGCTGGTGGGGGTCGCCGTCCGTGCCGCCGACCACGTGTGCGACGTCTTCGGCCCAGACGGGCGCCAGGGCGTCGACGGGCACCCCGAGATCGAGCCCGCGCTGGTCGAGCTCTACCGGCTCACCGGTGAACGCCGGTACCTCGACCAGGCGCGCCTGTTCGTGGAGCGTCGCGGGCACGGGGTGCTCGCCGACATCGAGCTCGGCCGGTCGTACTTCCAGGACGACGAGCCGGTCCGCGCGGCCACGACGCTGCGCGGGCACGCCGTCCGCGCGCTGTACCTGGCGGCGGGCGCCGCGGACGTCGCGGTCGAGGACGGTGACGCCGACCTGCTCGGTGCCGTGGAGCGGCAGGTCCGGTCGGCCCTCGCGCGTCGTACCTACCTGACGGGCGGCATGGGTGCCCACCACGAGGGGGAGTCGTTCGGCCTCGACTTCGAGCTCCCGCCGGACCGGGCCTACGCCGAGACCTGCGCCGGGATCGGCTCCGTCATGGCGAACCACCGGCTGCTGCTGCAGTCCGGCGACGCCCGGCACGCCGACGCCGTCGAGCGCACGCTGTTCAACGTGCTCGCTGCGTCGCCGTCGGCCGAGGGCACCGCGTTCTTCTACACGAACCCGCTCCAGCAGCGCGTCCCGGGCGAGGTCCCGGACCCGGACGTCGCCAGTCCCCGCGCGTCGTCCAGCCTGCGGGCGCCCTGGTTCCACGTGTCCTGCTGCCCGACGAACGTCACCCGCACCGTCGCGTCGCTCGGCGCCTACGTCGCGAGCAGCGACGACGACGGGGTGCAGCTGCACCAGTACGCCGCCGGGACCGTCGCGGCGACGCTCCCGGGCGGGCCGGTGCGGCTGCGCGTCGCGACCGCGTACCCGCACGACGGGCGGGTCGTCGTGTCCGTCGAGGAGGCGCCGGACGCGTGGACCCTGACGCTCCGGGTCCCGGCCTGGGCCGCGGGCGCCACCGTGGACGACCTCCCGGTCGCGCCCGGGTACGTCGCCGTCACGGGCCCGGCCGCCGGGGGGCAGGTCGTCCTGGACCTCCCCGTCGCGCCGCGGTTCACCGTCGCGGACCCGCGGGTGGACGCGGTGCGGGGCCAGGTCGCCGTCGAGGCCGGACCGCTGGTCTACGCGGTGGAGTCGGTCGACCTCGGCGTGGACGTCGCGCAGGTGCGCGTCGACGCGACCCGGACGCCGCGGGTGCGGGACGGGTCCGTCACGGTGCGGGCCCAGGTCGTCGCCGTGGCGGAGGAGGACTGGCCGTACGCCGGTGCCGGCGCGACGGACGACGGCGGACGCGCGGGCGCGTCGGTGCCGGACGCGCGCGAGGTGCCGCTCGTGGCGTACCACGCGTGGGGGAACCGCGGCCCGTCGACGATGCGGGTCTGGCTGCCGGTCGGCTGAAGGTCGGGGGTCGTCGTCCGCTGGTGCGGGCGGCGACCCCCGACGCTCAGCCCCCGACGCCCTTGTCGCGCCGCCGCAGGTACCGCTCGAACTCCTGGGCGATGGCCTCGCCGGACGCCTCGGGCAGGTCGGCGGTGTCCTTCGCCTCCTCGAGCTGGCGCACGTACTCGGCGATCTCCTCGTCCTCGCCCGCGAGCTCGTCCACGCCGTCCTGCCACGCCGCGGCGTCCTCGGGCAGGTCGCCGAGCGGGATGCTCTCGCCGGTCAGCGCCTCGATGCGCTGCAGCAGCGCGAGAGTCGCCTTGGGCGACGGCGGGTGCGCGACGTAGTGCGGCACGGCGGCCCACAGCGAGACGGTGCGCAGCCCGCGCGCGGCGGCCTCGTGCTGCAGCACCCCGACGATGCCGGTCGGGCCCTCGTAGGAGTTCGACTCGACGTCGAGCTCCTCGCGCACGGCGGCGTCCTCGGAGGTCGCCGTCACCGGGATGGGCCGGGTGTGCGGGACGTCGGCGAGCAGCGCGCCGAGCGTCACGACGGTCTGGACGTGCAGGCCGTCGGCGATGTCCAGCAGCTCGCGGCTGTACCGGCGCCAGCGCATCGAGGGCTCGATGCCGTGCACCAGGACGACGGTGCGGCCGCTGCGGGGCGCGGTGGCGACGGCGACCGCCGTGGACGGCCAGGTGATCTCGCGGCGCCCGTCCGGACCGGCCCCGACGACGGGGCGGTTCACCTGGAAGTCGTGGTACTCCTCGGGGTCGAGCTCGTCCACCTGCTCGGCGCCCCACACCTCGTGCAGGTGCTCCAGCGCCTGGCTCGCCGCCGACCCGGCGTCGTTCCACCCCTCGAACGCGGCCAGCAGGATGGGGCCCTGCTCGTCCTGCCCCGCGGGGGTGCTCGCCTGCTCGGTCATCCGCCCACCCTATGACGTGCGGGGGTGTCGGACGCGGCAGGGATGATGTGCTGCGTGCCGCACGTCCTCGTCGCCGCCGACCCGGAGCGTCCGGGTGGCGTCGTGCTGCGCGAGGCCGCGGACGCGGCGGCAGCGGCGGCCGGCGACCTGGGCCCCGAGCAGCGCGTGGGGCTCGCCGACCTGCCGGGGGTCGTGGCCGAGCGAGAGTCCCGGGACGCCGCCGACCCGCCGCGCTGGGTCTGGGAGGACACCGAGCGGTGGTACCCGGACCTGCTGACCGCCGGGGTCCGGGTGCGGCGCGCCCACGACCTGCGCCTCGCGCACACCGTCCTGCGCCGGAGCACCCGCACCGCCGCGACCACCCTCGCCCGGTCGCCCGAGGGACCGTGGGACCTGCTGGCGCCCGCGACGCACCCGGACGAGCCCGAGGTCGCGGAGCCCAGCCTGTTCGACGACCTGCCCGACGACGCGCCGCCGGAGTCCGTGCCCGTCCTGGACGTCGCGGCCGAGCTCGCCCGCCAGCTCCGCGCCCTCACCGAGGCGGGCGACGACGGCCGGCTGCGTCTGCTCGTGGCCGCCGAGTCCGTCGGCGCGCTGATCGCCGCGGAGATGCGGCACGACGGCCTGCCGTTCCGCACCGACGTCCACGACGCGCTGCTCACCGGACTGCTCGGCCCGCGCCCGGCGCGGGACGGTGACCGCCCGGACCGCCTCGCCGCGCTGGCCGAGCGGATCGGCGCGGCCCTCGACCGGCCGGGCGTGAACCCGGACTCGCAGCCCGACCTGCTGCGCGCGCTGCGGGCGGCGGGCGTCGACGTCGCCTCGACCCGGACCGCGGAGATCCGCGCGGTCGACCACCCGGTGCGCGACCCGCTGCTGGAGTACAAGAAGCTCGCCCGGCTGCTGTCCGCGAACGGGTGGGTCTGGATGGACCGGTGGGTGCAGCACGGCCGGTTCCGGCCCGACTACGTGCCCGCGGGTGTCGTGACCGGGCGGTGGGCGAGCAGCGGCGGCGGCGCGCTGCAGCTGCCGTCCGTCATCCGAGACGCGGTGCGCGCCGACCCGGGGTGGCGGCTCGTCGTGGCGGACGCCGCGCAGCTCGAGCCGCGCGTGCTCGCCGCGATGTCGGGCGATGGGGCGATGGCGGCGGCAGGGCGGCAGGCGGACCTGTACGCGGGCGTCGTCGCGGCCGGCATCGTGCCGGACCGGCAGCACGCGAAGTACGCGATGCTCGGCGCGATCTACGGAGCGACCACCGGGGCGAGCGCGGCGCTGATGCCGCAGCTCGCCCGCGCCTACCCGCGCGCGGTGGCGCTGGTCGAGGAGGCGGCGCGCGCGGGGGAGCGTGGCGAGCAGGTCACGACCTGGCTCGGTCGCTCGTCGCCGCTGCCCGGTGCCGCGTGGCTCGCCGCGCGGCAGGCGGCCTCGGCCGAGGGCGCCGCGCCCGAGGACGCCCGGGACGCCCGGCGGCGCTCGCGCGACTGGGGGCGGTTCACCCGCAACTTCGTCGTCCAGGGCACGGCGGCCGAGTGGGCGCTGTGCTGGATGGCCGTGCTGCGGACCCGGCTCGCGGACGTCCCCGGCGGGGCGCACCTGGTCTTCTTCCTGCACGACGAGGTGATGGTCCACGCCCCGGCCCCCGTCGCCGACGAGGTCGCGACGATCGTCCGCGAGGCGGCGGTGGAGGCGGGCCGCCTGCTGTTCGGGGACACCCCGGTCGAGTTCGCGCTCGACGTCTCGGTGGTGGACAGCTACGCGGATGCTGTGTGACGCTTCGTTAGGTAGGACGGTCTACTTAACGGAAGGGCGGGCAGATGGTGCCGAGCACGAGGCGGCGACCCGCCCGCGAGCGGCTGCTCGCTGCCGCGTCCGCCCGGTTCTACGCCGACGGCATCGCGGCGACCGGTGTCGACACGATCACCGCCGAGGCGGGCGTCGCCAAGATGAGCCTCTACAACAACTTCCCCTCCAAGGCGCACCTGGTCGACGCGTACCTCGACGCCCGGCACGCCGAGTGGCTGGCGCTCTACCGCGACCGGGTCGCCGCCGCCGGGGACGACCCGCGTGCCCGGGTGCTCGCCGTCTTCGACGCGTACCTCGACCACGCCGACGCGTTCTACCCCGACGGCTTCCGCGGCTGCGGCCTGCTCAACGCCGCCGGGGAGCTGCCCGCGGGCGATCCGGGACGCGCCACCATCCGGGCGCAGAAGGAGGAGGTCGAGGCGATCGTCGCCGCGCACCTGCGCGACCTGCTGCCCGACGACGTGCCGCGTGCCGCCGCGCTCGCCGAGCACCTGGCGTTCCTGCTGGAGGGCAGCACGTCCCGCGCCGGGCTGGAGGGCGACGACCGGCGCATCCGCCACGCCCGTGCGATCGCGGTGGACCTGCTGGACGCCCGGTGACGGCACCGGGCCCGGTGCGCGCGGGCACGGGTACGGCGACAGGAGCAGGTGCGGGGACGGGTCGGGGCGCCGGTCCGACGGTCCCGGCGGCACTCGGCGCCGCGCCGCCCGCCCCGGGGCGTGGGCCCGCGGTCGGTGTGCTGGCGGTCCTCGTCGCGTCGGTGCTGTGGGGCACGACCGGCACCGCCGCGACGCTGGCCCCGGACGTCGGTCCGCTGGCCATCGGCGCGGCGGCGATGGGCGTCGGCGGCCTGCTCCAGGCGGCGACGGCGTGGCGGCTCGTCCGCGCCCACGGGGCCGCGCTGCGCCGGCGCCCGGGTCTGGTCGCGTTGGGCGGCCTCGCCGTCGCCGTCTACCCGCTGGCGTTCTACTCGTCCATGCACGTCGCGGGCGTCGCCGTCGGCACGGTCGTCTCGTTGGGCTCCGCGCCCCTGGCGGCGGCGCTGGTCGAGCGCGTCGTGGACGGCCGACGGCTGTCGGGGCGCTGGGTCGCGGCCGCCGCGACCGGGCTGGTCGGCATCGTGCTGCTCTGCCTCGGGAAGGTGCTCGGCGGCGGGTCGGGCCCGGGTGTCGCGGGTGCCGGTCCCGGGGGCGCGGGGTCGCTGCTCGGGATCGCGTGGGGCCTGGTCGCGGGGCTGACGTACGCGCTGTACTCCTGGGTCGCGCACCGCCTGATGCTCGGCGGGGTGCCGTCGCGCGCGGCGATGGGGGCGGTGTTCGGCGTCGGCGGCGTGCTGCTCCTGCCCGTGCTGGCGGTGACGGGGGCGCCGCTGCTCGCGTCGTGGGGGAACGCCGCCGTCGGTGCGTACATGGCGCTGGTCCCGATGTTCGTGGGCTACGTGCTCTTCGGCCTCGGGCTCGCGCACGTCCCGGTGAGCACCGCGACCACGCTGACCCTGCTCGAACCGGCGGTCGCCGCCGTGCTGGCGGTGCTGGTCGTGGGGGAGCGCCTCCCGGCGGTCGGCTGGGCGGGCACCGGCCTCGTGGTCGTCTGCCTGGTGGTGCTCACGGTTCCCGTGGGGGCGGGCGCCGGGCGTCGGCTGCGGCGCCGTCGCCTCCTACGCTGGACCCCGTGACCGTCACCGAGCCGCACCCCGCCCCGTCGCCGACGGCCGAGCGCGTGGTGCTCGACGCCGCGACCTGGCGCGCTCGGGCGGACGCGCACGCCGAGCGGGCCGACGCGCTGACCGCCGGGCACCGGGCGCGGCGCGCCAGCGGCGAGCGGCACGCCATCGAGGACTTCCTGTTCGAGTACTACCCGGCGAAGCCCGCCCACCTGCGCCGCTGGCACCCCGGCGCCGGATCCGCCCTGGCCGACGCCGCCGACGCCCCGCAGGCGGCGTGGCGCTGGTACCGCACCGCCGCGGACGCGACGGTGGCGCTCGACGTCGAGGCGTTCCTCGCCGACCGCGGGAGCACCGTGGAGTACGTCCGCGCCCTGCTGTCCGCCACGGCGTCCCGCCCCGCCGCGACGGGCTGCTTCGGGCTGCACGAGTGGGCGATGGTCTACCGCGAGGGCGACGCGCACCGCCACCCCCTGCCGCTGCGCCTGGGCGAGGAGGGCACGGACGCGGTCGTGGAAGGCCACCGCATCCGGTGCACGCACATCGACGCGTTCCGGTTCTTCACCCCCGACGCGGTCCCGCGCAACACGCTGCAGCCGACGCGGGAGACGCAGGTCGCGATGGAGCAGCCGGGCTGCCTGCACGCGAACATGGACCTGTACAAGTGGGCGCTGAAGCTCGGTCCCGTCGTCCCCGGTGACCTGCTGCTCGACTGCTTCGAGCTCGCGCTCGCGATCCGGTCCACCGACATGCAGGCATCGCCCTATGACGTGTCGTCCTACGGGCTGGAGGCCGTCGCGATCGAGACGCCCGAGGGCAAGGCCGAGTACGTCCGCCGGCAGCGCGACTTCGCCGCCCGGTCCCAGGTGCTGCGCGCCCGCCTGCTCGCGGCGCTGGACGTGGTCAGCCCCTGACCGAGGCGGTGCCCTCGTGCGGCAGCCCGGCGCCGCGAGGGCTGGCACCGTCCTCCGGGTGCGCGACGTCGTGCTCGCCGCCGTGCTCGTGGGCGAGCGGGTCGGTCGTCTCGAACCCCATCGCCGCCGCGGCCCGGGCCAGGGCCTTGTCGTGCGTCGCGACGATGACGCGCCCGGGGCCGACCCGCACGGCGGACGCGAGGTGCAGGCAGTCGAGGGACTTCAACGGCGTCGGCACGGCTGCGGCCTCGGTCAGCAGGTCGTCGTCCACCGGGAGGTGCTCGACCGCGTCGAGGAGATCGACCGCCGAGCATGCGCCTGGCGCGCCGACCCGGACGAGGTAGCGGGCGACCTCCAGCCCGAGGAGGCCCGACGAGACGAGCGGTCTCCGGTGGCCGACCTGGGCGTCGAACCAGGCGCGCGCTCGTCGCGTGCTGTCGAGCACGTGGATGGCGACGGAGGAGTCGAGGTAGCAGCGGGTCTCAGTGCGCGACGTCATAGCCGAGCTCGATGAGGATCCGGTCGATCTCCTCGTGGCTGCGCCGCGGGTGATCCGGGAGGCGCACCGCGGACAGCGGCAGGCGTGCGGGGATCAACCGGCCCTCGGCGACGAGGCGGGCGAAGAACTCGTCGGTCGACTCGCCGTCGCGCGTCGGATCGGGGACGTGGCGGTCCTGGGTCGTGGTCACGGGCACCTTCTCCATCTGGCGGAACGTAGCAGCGGGTCGGAGCCGTTGAGTGGTGCGGCCGACCCTGCTGCGGACGGGGCGGTCACCCCGTGCCGATGACGCTAGGTGGCGCGTATCGCGTGACAGGACCCGCCACCCGCAGGCCTGGGGACGGTGCACGCCCGAGCCGCCTGTGGACGGCTCGGTGCCCGCTCCTCGACCGGCGCGGACCCGCTCAGCCCGCGTCCGACCCCGCGGCCTCCGCGACCTCGCCGTCCGCGACCATCGCGTCCAGCAGCCGGTCGACGGCCGCGGGGGACAGGACGTGGTCGACGGCCATCGCGGACGCCCCGAGGATGCCGACCTGCGACCGGGCCTGCGAGGTGACGATCCGCAGGTGCTGTGTCGCGAGCGGCAGCGACCGCTGGTAGACGACCTCGCGGATCCCGGCGATGAGGTGCTCCCCGGCCTCGGCGACGACACCGCCGATGACGACGAGCGACGGGTTGAGGAGGCTGACGCAGGCCGCGAGCACGGAGCCGAGCTCGCGCCCGGCCTGCCGGACGGCGCGCCCGGCGGCGAGGTCCCCGGAGCGGACGAGGGCGACGACGTCGGCGCCGGTCTGGGCGTCGAGCCCCGCGCGACGCAGGTGCTCGGCGACGGCCCGCCCGGAGGCGACGGCCTCGAGGCACCCGAGGTTGCCGCAGCGGCAGGGGACGTCGTCGGCACCGGGCACGGCGATGTGGCCGATGTCGCCCGCGGCGCCCTGGGCCCCGCGGCGCAGCCGCCCGTCGGAGATGATCCCGGACCCGATGCCGGTGGCGACCTTGACGAAGAGCATGTCGCTGACGTCGGGCCAGGCGGACCGGTGCTCGCCGAGGGCCATGAGGTTGACGTCGTTGTCGACGAGGACCTCGGGCCCGCCGAGCGCGTCGGACAGGATGCCGCGGACGTCGGCGTCGTCCCAGGACGGCATGATCGGCGGGTTGATGGGCCGGCCGGTGGAGTGCTCGACGGGCCCGGGCAGGCCGACGCCGACGGAGACGAGGTCGTCGAGGGGGCGCCCGGTGCTGGCGACGAGGGCGCGGCCGTGCTCGGCGATCCAGCCCAGGACGGCCTCGGGCCCGTCGGCGATGGCGATGCTGGCCTCGGTGGACGCGAGCACGGTCGACGCGAGGTCGGTGACGGCGAGGCGCGCGTGGGTGGCGCCGAGGTCGACGGCGAGGACGACGCGGGCGCTGGGCCGGAACGCGAAGGTGGTGGGGGGCCGGCCGCCGGTGGAGGACGCCTCTCCGGCGGGGGCGATGAGCTCGGCGGCCATGAGGACGTCGACGCGCGCGGTGATGGTGGAGCGGGCCTGCCCGGTGGCGGCGGCCAGGTCGGCGCGGGTGCGCGGCCGCCCGTCGCGGAGCAGCTGGAACAGCTCACCGGCGCCCGCGTGGCGGGTGGGGAGCCTGACGACGTCCTGCATGGAGCCCAGTGAACCAGAAAAGTCCCACCACTTGTGACGGTCACGAAACGGTAACTCGGACAAACCAGGTCGAACTTATGCTTGACGCCCGACAGAAGTGCCGCCTAGGTTCGCCACATGGTCACCGTGGACCCCCAGCAGCCCCCGCTGCTCCAGATGCGCAGCATCGTCAAGCAGTTCCCCGGCGCCCGCGCCCTGGACGGCGTGGACCTGGACGTCGTGCCGGGCGAGGTGCACTGCCTGCTCGGCCAGAACGGCGCGGGCAAGTCGACGCTCATCAAGGTGCTCGCCGGCGCCCACCAGCCCACCGAGGGCGAGGTGCTGGTCGACGGCGAGGTCGTCACCATCGCGAACCCGGTCGCCGCGCTGCGGCTCGGCGTCGCGACGATGTACCAGGAGCTCGACGTCGTGGCCGGCCTCACCGTCGCCGAGAACGTCTTCCTCGGGCACGAGCTCGCGACGGCGGGCGTGTCCCGCCGCCGGGAGGCGCGGCGCCGCACCCGCGAGATCCTGGCCCGCCTCGGGCACCCAGAGATCTCCCCGCACCACGAGGTCGGCTCGCTGCCCGCCGCCGCGCAGCAGATCGTGTCGATGGCCCGCGCGCTGTCCCACGACGCCCGCGTCATCGTCATGGACGAGCCGTCGGCGGTGCTGGACTCGGACGAGGTGGAGAACCTGTTCCGCGTCGTGCGGGAGCTCACCGCCGCGGGCGTCGCCATCGTCTACATCTCGCATCGCATGGAGGAGATCCGCGCGATCGGCGACCGGATCACGGTCCTCAAGGACGGCCGCACGGTCGCCCGGGACCTGCCGGTGGCGTCGACGCCCACCCGCGAGCTGATCCGGCTGATGACGGGCCGCTCGGTCGAGTACGCGTTCCCGGAGGGCACGGACCTGCCCGCCGACGCCCCCGTGGTGCTCGACGTGGCGGGGCTGTCGCTGCGCGGGGCGTTCACGGACGTGACGTTCCAGGTGCGGGCGGGGGAGATCGTCGGGCTCGCGGGCCTGGTCGGCTCGGGCCGCTCCGAGATCCTGGAGACCGTGTACGGCGCGCGCCGCGCCACCACCGGCACCGTCGAGGTGGCGGGTCGCCGGCTGCGTCCGGGCCAGGTCCAGGCCGCCGTGCGGGCGGGCGTGGGCCTCGCCCCCGAGGAGCGCAAGGCGCAGGGCCTGCTGCTGGACGAGCCGGTCTACCGCAACATCACGCTGTCGACGTTCGGCCGGTTCGCGAAGGGCGGGATGCTGGACGAGCGCGCCGAGCGCCGCACCGCCCAGGAGCAGGCCGAGGCGCTCGACCTGCGCCCGACCGGCGTCGACCGCGCCATCCGCACCCTGTCCGGCGGCAACCAGCAGAAGGCGATGCTCGCCCGCTGGCTGGTGCACGGCTGCCGGGTGCTGCTGCTGGACGAGCCGACCCGCGGCGTGGACGTCGGCGCCCGCGCCGAGATCTACGCCCTGGTGCGCCGGCTCGCCGACGAGGGGGCCGCCGTCGTGGTCGTGTCCTCCGAGATCCCCGAGGTGCTCGGTCTGTCGGACCGGGTGCTGGTCGTGTCCGACGGCCGGGTCGTCCACCAGGGCCCCGCCACCGCCATCGACGAGCACGCCGTGCTCGACCTCGTCATGGAAGGAAGTGCCGCGTGAGCGAGCACCAGCTCTCCGCCCAGCCCCCGGGCACGACCCCCGCCCCGCCCGCCGCCGACGAGTCGGCCCGGGTCGAGCAGGTCGCCCGGGAGGCCTCGGGCCGCACCCGCCGCGGCGGGTCGTCGGGCGGCGCCGCCCGCATCCTCGGCCTCGTCGTCGCGCTGGCCGCGATCTGCGTGGTCGGGGCCGTCACCTCGGGCAGCCGGTTCGCCAGCCTGGACAACCTCACGGTGATCGTGAGCACCGCCTCCATCATCGGGGTGGTGAGCATCGGGATGACGTTCGTCATCACCGCGGGCGGCATCGACCTGTCGGTCGGGTCCGTGCTGGGGCTGTCGTCCGTGTGGGCGACGACCGTGGCGACGCAGACGATGGCGGACCAGTACGGCTGGATCGTCATGGTCGGGTGCGCCCTCGCGGTCGGCCTCGCCGCGGGCCTGATCAACGGTGTGCTGATCGCGTACGGCCGGGTGGTCGGGTTCATCGCGACGCTCGCCATGCTGGTCGCGGCGCGTGGTCTCGCCGAGCTCATCGCGGGTCGCCGCACGCAGCTGGTGAACGTGGACTCGTTCTCCTCGACGTTCAAGGGCGACCTGCTCGGCGTGCCGAAGATCGTGTGGATCTTCGCGGTGGTCGCTGTCGCCGGGTGGTTCGTGCTGAACCGCACGACGTTCGGCCGCCGCACGATCGCGGTGGGTGGCAACCCGGAGGCCGCGCGCCTCGCCGGCATCGCGGTCAAGCGGCACACGATGTACCTGTACGCGCTGTGCGGCCTGACCGCGGGCATCGCGGGCGTGATGATGCTGGCCCGCACCGGCGCCGGGTCGTCCACGAACGGCACGCTCTACGAGCTGGACGCCATCGCCGCGGTGGTCGTCGGCGGCACGCTGCTGGCCGGTGGCCGCGGCACCATCGTCGGCACGGTGCTCGGCGTCCTGATCTTCGCGACGCTGACCAACATCTTCGTGCAGAACAACCTGGACTCCTCGGTCCAGTCGGTCGTCAAGGGCGCGATCATCATCGCCGCCGTCCTCCTGCAGCAGCGGTTCACCACGCGCACCCCGCGCAGCGGTACCTAGGCACGCACACGCACCCCCACGGACGCCGCCCCGCGGCGGCCGCGGCACCGCACACCCCGAACCACGCCCACCCAGCCACCCGGACATCGTCGAAGGAGATCCCATGTCCACCTCGCTCACCCCGCGCCGCGCCCGACGTCGTCGTCCCGCGCTCGCCGCGACGGCCCTGCTCACGGTCGGGCTGCTGGCCGCCTGCACCTCGAACGCCCCGGCCGAGGAGGAGGGCGGCGGCACGGACGCGGCCCCGGTCGCGGTGTCCGACAACGACGAGCCGGGCGAGACCGTCGTCATCGGCTTCTCCGCCCCCGCCGCCGACCACGGCTGGATGGGCGCGATCACCACGGCCGCGCAGGCCGAGGCCGAGAAGTACGAGGACGTCGAGCTCCGGGTCGCCGAGGGCACCAACGACGTGAACCTGCAGATCAGCCAGATCGAGCAGTTCATCAACGACGGCGTCGACGCGATCGTGCTGCTGCCGTTCGACGGCGGTGCGCTCACCGACGTCGCCACGCAGGCCATGGAGGCCGGCATCCCGGTGATCAACGTGGACCGGGAGTTCTCCAGCCCGTTCGCGTCCCGCGCCACCGTGCTCGGCGACAACTACGGCATGGGCGTGTCGGCCGGCATGTACATCTGCGAGCAGCTGGGCGACGACTCGTCGGCCGTGGTCGCGGAGATCGCCGGCATCGACTCGCTGCCGCTGACCCAGGACCGCAGCCAGGGCTTCGCCGACGCGCTGGACGGCTGCGGCCTCGAGGTGAGCAACCGCGTCGCGGCGGACTTCACGGTCCAGGGCGGCGAGCAGGCGGCGGCGAACCTGCTGCAGGCGGCGCCCGAGATCGACGCCATCTGGAACCACGACGACGACCAGGGCGTCGGCGTGCTCGCGGCCATCGAGAACGCGGGCCGCGACGAGTTCTTCATGGTCGGCGGTGCGGGCTCCGCGAACGTCATGCGGGAGATCCAGAGCGGCGACTCGGTGCTGCAGGCGACGGTCATCTACCCGTCGACGCAGGCGGCGGACGGCATCCGCCTGGCCCGCCTGGTGGCGCACGACAAGTCGCTGGCCGACCTGGCGTCGTCCGGCGTGCCGCGCACGATCCAGCTGTACGCGCCCGTCGTGACGGCGGACAACGTCGACCAGTACATCGACTCGGCCTTCGAGTCCTGACCCGGGTCGCGGCAGGGCCGGTCGGCGCGTCGGGGACCTCCCCGGCGCCGGCCGCCCGGCCCCGCCGCGCCCACCCGAGGAGGCTCTCGTGACCGACGAGACGACGACGCTCGGCGTCGGCATGGTGGGGTACGCGTTCATGGGCGCCGCGCACTCGCAGGCGTGGCGCACCGCCCCCCGGTTCTTCGACCTGCCGCTCACCCCGGTCATGCGGGTGCTGGGCGGACGGGACGCGGTGGCGGTCAAGGCCGCCGCGGACCGGCTGGGCTGGCAGGACACCGCCACGTCGTGGCAGGACCTGGTGGCCCGCGAGGACGTGGACCTGGTGGACGTGTGCACCCCCGGGCGCACCCACGCGGAGATCGCGGTGGCGGCGCTGGAGGCGGGCAAGCACGTGCTGTGCGAGAAGCCGCTGGCCAACACGATCGAGGAGGCCGAGGCGATGGTCGCCGCGGCCGAGGCGGCGGCGGTGCGGGGCGTGCGGTCGATGGTCGGCTACACCTACCGGCGGGTGCCGGCGGTGCAGCTCGCGCGCCAGCTGGTCGCGGACGGCCGGATCGGGACGGTGCGGCACGTGCGCGTGCAGTACCTCCAGGACTGGCTGGCCGACCCCGAGGCGCCGCTGTCGTGGCGGCTCGACAAGCAGGCGGCCGGGTCGGGCGCCCTGGGGGACATCGGCTCGCACGCCGTGGACCTCGCGCAGTTCGTCACGGGCGAGCGGCTGACCGGCGTCTCGGCGGTGCTGGAGACGTTCGTGCACGAGCGGCCGGTGGCGGCGGAGTTCGCGGGGCTGCACGGGTCGAGCGGACCGGACGCCGCGCGCGGCCCGGTGACCGTGGACGACGCGGCGGTGTTCCTGGCGCGGCTGTCCGGCGGTGGGCTCGGCGTCTTCGAGGCCACCCGGTTCGCGACGGGCCGCAAGAACGCGATCCGGCTCGAGGTGAACGGTGAGCGCGGGTCCCTCGCGTTCGACTTCGAGGACATGAACGTCCTGCACTTCCACGACGCGACCGAGGACGCGACGACCGCCGGGTTCCGCCGGGTGGTCGTCACGGAGCCGCAGCACGCGTACGTGGCGCAGTGGTGGCCGCCGGGGCACGGGCTCGGGTACGAGCACGCGTTCACGCACCAGGTGGTCGACCTGGTCGGGGCGATCGCGGCCGGCGAGCAGCCGACGCCGTCGTTCGCCGACGGCCTGGCGGTGCAGCGGGTGCTCGACGCCGTCGAGCGCAGCGCCGCGGACGGCAGCCGCTGGGTCGCGCTGACCTGAGGTCGCACGCGCCACCAGCACACCGACGTGACGGAGCACCGCTCGAGGGGGAGAGGGGGTGGGGACTCGTGCCACCGGCGGACGACGACGTCGGCCGGGTGAGGAGGTCGGGTTCCGACACCGTGGGGACGACGCAAGAACCCGACCTCTGTGACGACACTCCAGAGGAGCTGCATCACTCATGAAGCGTATCGAGCCGCGGGCGCACCGCGGCAGGAGAACGGTGGCCGTCACCCTCGCGGGCGTGCTCACCGTGACGGGTCTGGCGCTGGGCGCCGCACCCGTGGTGGCCCACGACGGCGTGGACCACGGGGCCGAGCCCGGTGCCGACGCGGCGCTGGACTGGGGCAACTACGAGAAGACCACCCTGACCAAGGACGTCGGCGAGCCGCTGGACCTCGCGGTGCTGCCCGACGGCCGCGTGCTGCACACCGCCCGCAACGGCGACGTGCGGCTCACCGACCCCGCCACGGGCGTCACCCGGATCACGAACACGATCCCGGTGTACGCGAACTCCGAGGACGGGCTGCAGTCCATCGGCATCGACCCGGACTTCGCGGAGAACAACTGGGTCTACCTGGTGTACGCGCCGATCAGCGGCACGCCCGCCGGGTCGGCGCCGAACACGCTGCCCGCCGGGCAGGACGAGTCCTACTGGGACCAGTGGGTCGGCGTGAACCGGCTCTCGCGGTTCCAGTGGACCGGCAGCGGCCTGGACCTCGCGTCCGAGCAGCAGATCCTCGACGTCGAGGTCCAGCGCGGGCAGTGCTGCCACGTGGGCGCCGACTTCGACTGGGACGCCGACGGCAACCTGTACCTGTCGACCGGTGACAACACCCCCGCCGGCACGCCGGGCGCCAACGGCTTCGCGCCCAACAACGACGCCCCGGGCATGAACCCGGGCTTCGACGCCCGCCGCGGTGCGGGGAACACGAACGACCTGCGCGGCAAGATCCTGCGGATCCACGTCGAGGAGGACGGGACGTACACGATCCCGGAGGGGAACCTGTTCCCCGAGGGGACCGAGGACACGCGCCCGGAGATCTTCGTGATGGGCGTGCGCAACCCGTTCAAGATCGACGTCGACCCGGAGACGAACTCGCTGTCCTGGGGTGACTACGGCCCGGACGCCACGTCCGCCGTCGCCGCCACCGCGGGGCGCGGCCCGATGGGCCTGGTGGAGTGGAACGTCGTCTCGCTGGACGACCCGCACAACTCCGGCTGGCCGTACGTCCACGGCGACAACTTCGCGTACAACGACTGGGACTTCGCCACGGCGACGCCGGGGGCGTTCTTCGACCCGGAGAACCTGGTCAACGACTCGCGGTGGAACACCGGCCTGACGAACCTGCCCCCTGCTCGCCCGGCCACGCTCTACTACGGCGACGCCCCGGGCGACCAGCCGTGGGACGAGCTGGTGAACTTCGGCACCGGGAACGGCCAGGGCCCGATGGGCGGGCCGGTCTACCACCGCCCGGACGACGCCGGACCGGACGCCTGGCCGGCGTACTGGGAGGGCAAGGCGTTCTTCGGCGAGTTCTCGCAGGACTACCTGGCGGCGTTCACCGTCGACTGGGACACCTTCGAGGTCACGCACATCGAGGACGTCACGCCGAACGCGGCGATCACGGCCGAGGGCTGGCCGCCGGTCGACAACCCGATGGACATCGAGTTCGGCCCGGACGGGTCGATGTACGTCCTCGACTACGGCGACGGCTTCTTCCGGGCCAACCCCGACGCGGGGCTGTACCGGATCGCCTACGCCGAGGGGAACAAGGCGCCGCGCGCCGCGTTCACCGCGACCCCGACGTCGTCGTCGACGGCGCCGCTCACGGTCGAGTTCGACGCCTCGGCGTCGAGCGACCCCGAGGGCAGCGACCTGACGTACGAGTGGGACGTCGACGGGGACGGCACGTTCGACGCCACCGGTGTCACGGCGGAGCACACGTACACCGAGATCAAGGCGTACACGGCGCGGCTCAAGGTCACCGACCCGGAGGGCAAGTTCACGCTCACCTCCCGGGTGATCTCGGTCGGCAACCAGGCGCCCGAGGTGACCATCGCCCAGCCCGGCGACGGGGCGTTCTTCTCCTGGGGCGACGCCATCCCGTACCGGGTGACGACGCAGGACGCCGAGGACGGCGCGGCCACCGAGTGCAGCCGCGTGTCCTGGACGTACGGCCTCGGCCACGACGAGCACGCCCACCCCGAGGTCTCGGGCACGGGCTGCGCGGGTGCGTGGAAGACCGACGTGAACTCCCCGGAGCACGGCCCGGGCGCGCTGCTGTACGGCGCGGTCGTGGTCACGTACCGCGACGCGGGCGCGAACGGCCTGCCCGCCGCCACCGGCGAGGCGACGCTGCGGCTCAACCCGAAGGAGCAGCAGGCCGAGCACGCCGCGACCCGCACGGGCGTGGCGGTCTACGCCGACGAGTCCGCCTCCGGCGGCAGCGCCGTCCGGGGTCTCGGCGCCGGGGACAGCCTGCGGTACGCGCCGGTGAACTTCGGCGGCATCACGGGCGCCGTGGTCCGGGCGTCCGGCGGCGGCGAGGTCCAGCTCCGCTGGGGCGCGGCCGACGCGGCACCGTTCGCGACGGCCACGATCCCGGCCGGGTCCGGCTGGAAGGACGTCGAGATCACCTTCGACGCCCCCGAGGGCACGGGCGAGCTGTTCGTCACCTCGGCCGACGAGCTCGCGCTCGACGCCGTCACCATGGTCGGTGCCGGTGCGGGCGACGTCACGGCCCCGACCGTGGCGCACACCCTGGCCCCGGCGGCACCCACGGGTGCCGGCGGCGTCTACACCGAGCCGGTGCGGTTCTCCGTGCAGCCGACCGAGAACGGCGCGCTCGCGAGCGTGCAGTACTCGCGCGACGGCGGGACCACCTGGGTCAACCTCAGCGCCAACCAGCAGTACGGCGTGACGTTCTCCGAGAGCGGCGCGTACGACCTGCGGTACCGGGCCACCGACACGGCGGGCCTGGTCTCCGAGGTCGGGCAGGTCGCGTTCACCATCGACCTGGACGCCCCGGAGGAGCCGACCGTCGGCACCACCACCACGGCGACCGTCGCCGCGGCGCGGGTGCCCTACGGCGCCCCCGGTGCGGTCGCGGTGGTCGTCGGGGCGGCCGAGGGCGCGGCGACCGGCGAGGTCGTCCTCACCGTCGGCGAGACCGAGGTCGGCCGCGGCGAGCTCGGCGCGGACGGCACGGCGTCGATCGCGCTCGACCCGACCCTGGGCGTCGGCACCCACACGGTGACCGCGTCCTTCCTCGGCGGCGAGGTCTTCCAGCCGTCGTCCGGCACCGTGCGGCTGACCGTCGCGCGCACCACCTCCACCGTGACCGCCACGGTGTCGCCCAACCCGGTCAAGCCCGCCGTCGCCGCCAAGGCCACCGTCCAGGTGACCACGGCCAGCGGCGTCGCGGCCCCGGGCGACGTCACCGTGACTGTCAAGCGCAACAACGCGGTGGTGGCCACGCTCACCGGGACCCTCGACGCCTCCGGCGCGAGCGTCGTCACCCTCGGGCGCCTGCCCGTGGGCACCTACAAGGTCGACGTCGCCTACGCCGGGACCCCCGGCATCGGCGGCGCCACCGCGAGCACCACCCTGACCGTCCGCAGCTGACCGCGCGCCGGCCGGCCCGGGCTGCGCGTCAGCCCGGGCCGGACCGGCCGTCTCGAAGGAGAGACATGAGCACGCACCAGCACGCCTCCCTGCCCGCCCGGCCGATGAGCCGGCGGTCGCTGATGAAGGCCCTCGCGGCCTCCACGGTGGCCGTGGGCGTCGGGACCGCCCTCGGCAGCTCCGCCGCGGGCGCCGCGGGCCCGCTGCCCGCCGCGGCACCGGGGGTGGGGCGCACCCGCCTCGTCCCGGCCAACCGCATCGGCATCCAGCTGTTCACCATCCGCGACAAGGTCAGCTCGCTCGGCTTCCGGGCCGTGTTCGAGGAGCTCGGCCGCATCGGCTACGCCGAGGTGGAGTTCGCGGGCTACACGCAGGGCAACGTCGGGGCGATCACCCCGGCGGAGATCCGGACGCTGCTCGACGACAACGGCCTGCGGGCCGTGGGCAGCCACGTCAGCACCCAGCTGCTGCGCACCGACCTGGCCAACCAGATCGACATCGCGCACACCCTCGGCATGCCGCACCTCGGCACCGGCAATGCCCCGACCAACACCGCCACGAAGGAGGGCTACCTCGCCGCGGCGGAGGAGTGGAACGGCTGGGGCGAGCAGGTCCGGGCCGCCGGGCTGAAGCTCTACCAGCACAACCACGACGGGGAGTTCCGGTTCGACCCGGTCGACCCGTCCGTGCGGCTGTACGACGTGTTCTACGACAACACCGACCCGGACCTGGTGTACCTGGAGATGGACATCTACTGGGCCTACGTCGGGCAGCACAAGTACCCCGGTTTCGAGCCGGTGGACTACGTCCTGCGCAACCCGCGGCGCTACCCGCTGCTGCACCTGAAGGACGGCAAGGCCAACGAGGCCAGCGCCAACGGCTACGACATCATCGAGTTCGGCGCCGGCGACCTGCCCTACCAGCAGTTCCTGTCCCAGCTGCGCACCCGCGGGCAGCACTTCGGCCTCTACGAGCAGGACAACGCGTCCTCGACGGCCGTGCCGCCGAACGCCGTCGACTCGTTCGGCAACGCGGACCGCAGCTACGACGCCATCGCCGGCCTGCGCGGCTGAGAGGGAGACGACCATGAAGCGCATCTACTCGGTCCCGACCGCGCTGGTCGGGACGGTCGGGCTCGTCCTCCTCGGCGCCACGGCGGCGCAGGCGGTCAGCACCGACTGCACCACCGACCTGGGCGACCAGGCCGTCACCGGCGACCTGCGGGTCCCCGCCGGTGCCACCTGCGTCCTGGGCGGAGCGACCGTCGAGGGCAGCATCACCGTCGAGGCGGACGGCTGGCTCGACGCCACGTCGGTGACGGTCACCGGCGACGTCGTCGCCACCGACCCGTACGGCGTGCTGCTGGACGGCACGCGGGTCGACGGCGACGTGTCGGCGTACACCACCGGCAGCCGCGTCGGGTTCCTGTACCTCAACGACCTCACGGTCGGCGGCGACGTCGCCGCGGGCGGTCTCGACGTCGAGGTCACGGCGTCGGAGATCGGCGGGAGCCTCACGACGCAGGCGGCGACGTACGTCGACCTGCTGCAGACCGGTGTCGGCGGCGACGTCGCCGTCGCGGACTCCGACTGGGGCGTCACCGTCGCCGGGGCGGTCGTCCGGGGCTCGGTGTCCGTGACCGGCAGCAGCCGGGACGTGCTCGTCGGCGCCACCGCCGACGGTGCGGCGGACACGTGGGGCAACACCATCGGCCAGGACCTCGTGCTCACCGGCAACACCGCGAACCTGCGGGTGGCGGGCACCACCGTCCTCGGCACGATCCGCCTCGCCGACAACGACCCCGCGGCGGCCTTCGGGCCGGGCAACACCGCCGGGGCCGTCGACGGCGAGCACACCGGCGACGCGCCGGGCGAGGTCGCCGCGGGGGACCAGTCCCTCGCCGTGACCGTCCCGGAGCAGCGGGCCGGTGAGCTCGTGTGGTCCCTGGAGGGCACCTCCGGCCTGGTGAACCTCGGCGTCGCCGAGGAGCTCGAGGACCGGTACCAGGCCACGGGCGAGATCGTCCCGGTCCGGGTGCAGGACACCCGGGCGGGAGACCCCGAGTGGTCGATCACCGCGCAGGTCAGCGACTTCACGGCCGGGGACCAGACCCTGTCCGCGAAGCACCTGGGCTGGACGCCCGAGGTCCTGGAGAACGGCGGCGACGCCGTGGCCGGGCCCGCGGTGCCGTCCGGGTTCGAGGAGGGCGACGGCCTGTCCGTGGCCCGCACGCTCGCGAGCGCCGAGACCGGGCACGCCCGGGGTGCCTCGGTCGTCGGGGCGGACCTCGACCTGCAGCTCCCGCTCGACACCCCGTCGGGCACGTTCACCGCGACGCTGACGCTCACCGCGCTCAGCTAGCACCGGGCGACCCGTCCCGTCCGTCCCGCCCGCCGGCTCCTCGTCGCCGGCGGGCGGGACGGGCACCCGCTCCCGCAGCAACCTCGCAGCACCCCGCAGCACCCGCACCCGTCGTCACCGTCGACCCGGAGGCCCCGCCGTGATCCGCACCCGCGTCCCCGCCGCCCTGCTCGCGCTCGCCGTCGCCGCCGTGCTCGGCGCGGCGCCCGCGGTGGCAGCCGCACCAGCGCCCCCGGCGGACCCTGCCCCCGGTGCCGCCGACGCC
>NZ_RFFI01000149.1 GCF_003696205.1 Cellulomonas triticagri | reverse complement strand
GCGCGGGCGCGGGACGACCGCGCCCGCGATCAGGCGCGCCCCCAGGCGCACGCCCAGCGCGAGCACCGCGCTGGACAGGGCGGTGACCAGCGCGCCGGTCACGACCGCGTCACCGAGGGCCGCGTCGCGCTGCGCGCGCGGCCACCCGGCGAGCAGCGTGCGCAGCTCGGGAGCGGTGAGG
The DNA here is from genome assembly GCF_003696205.1 of Cellulomonas triticagri. Classification (GTDB taxonomy): domain Bacteria; phylum Actinomycetota; class Actinomycetes; order Actinomycetales; family Cellulomonadaceae; genus Cellulomonas; species Cellulomonas triticagri. Next base: position 7,667 of record NZ_RFFI01000149.1, on the reverse strand, counting down.
GAGCCGGCGTAGGGCACCGCCCACCGGTCCCGGCCGGCGACGAGCACCAGCCCGTCGCCGGCCAGCACCACGGCGGACGACCGGCCCCCGGGGGCGACGGCGGTCGCGGTACGGGCGGCGCCGTCGACGACGAGCGCGTGGTCGTCGGTAGTCACGACGACGTCGGCCGCGACGAGCGCACCGTCCTCGACCAGCGTCATGCTGCCGAGCCCGGCCGCGAGCGGGGCGACCCCCGCGGCGAGGTCCGGCGCCCCCCGCACGGTGCCCGCGGCGACGACGGCGAGGTCCAGTGCGGCGACCACGAGCAGCACGGCCACCCAGGGCCGGGGCAGGGCGGTGAGGCGGGCGGCGCGCACCGGGTCAACCCGCGGTGTCGGACGCGGGGTCGAGCACGGTGTCGAACACGGGCGGCAGGTCGACCTCGTACGCCTCCGCGTCGCCGACGCCGCAGTACACCGTGGTCCCGTCGGGACCCGTGACGAGCCCGCCGGGGAACACCACGTCGGCGAGGTCGGGCCGCTTGGCCGGACCGGGCGGCAGGTCGCGGCGCTCGAACAGCACCCGCGGCGCGGTGTGGCTCAGGTCCGTCGGGTCGAGCACGAACGCGACGGGGTAGTAGTGCCGGTCGCCGGCGTCGTCGAACCGCGCGATGTGGGCGAGCAGCCCGAGCGTGCCGTCGGGCAGCGGGACAGCGTGGTTGACGCCGCCCCACTCCTCGGGGAGGAAGAGGTGCTCGAGCCGGGGCGCCGCCTCGACGGCCTCGACCGTGAGCGCCGTGAGCGAGTCCACGACCGTCACGCCGATCCGACCCCGGCCGTCCGCGCCGCCCTGGGGCCGGGTGAGCACCGCGAGCCGGCCGTCCGGCAGGTCGGCGAACCGCAGGTCCTTCATGCCCCACGGCCCGGTGAACGCCGGCTCCGGGCGGGTGACGTCGGCGAGCCGGAGCACGACCGTCCGGTAGCGCAGCGTCTCGCCGCCGTCGGGCCCGACGTCCGGCACCACCTCCACACCGCCCAGGTGCACGGTGCCGCGGTGCTCGACGACGAACGGGTCCTGCAGCGCCGGCCGCGCCGCGCCGGGCAGCGGCGACCACGTCCCGTCCGCGCCGCGGGCGAACAGCACCGTCTCGGAGCGCTCGTCGGCGCGCCGCTCGACGCGGCCGGCGAGCAGCGTCTCGCCGCCCGGCCCGGCGAAGGGCGCCGAGACGTTGTACACGTCGCGGTCACCGACACCGGTGAACCGCAGCCGTCGCGCGGCGGGAGCGGGGGCGGCGGACGCGCGGTGCGCGGGGAGCAGCTGGTCGATGCGGGCGGTGGGGGTCATGGCACGGCCTCTCGCGGTCGGGACGGGGTGGGGCTGGGCGGGCTGGGGCTGGGCGGTCGGATCGGGGCGCGGGAGGGTCACCGGACCGCCTCGGACGCCCGGGACGGCACGAAGTACCGCTGCATCGTGAAGAACAGGACCAGGACCGGGATGACGGAGAGCGTCGTCGCGGCCATCAGCAGGGGCCAGTCGGTCTCGAACTGGCCGCGGAACATGGTCAGGCCGACCTGCACGGTGAACTTCTCGACGTCGTTGAGGTAGATGAGCGGCCCGAGGAACGCGTTCCAGGTCCCCATGAAGGACGTCACGGCGATGGTGACGACGGCGGGGCGGGACATCGGCACGAAGACGCGCCACAGGATCGTCCACCAGCCCGCGCCGTTCAGGTAGGCGGCCTCGGCGAAGTCCCGGGGGATCGCGCGGAAGAACTGGAACAGGAAGAACACGTGCACGGCCTGCCCGCCGAGCGCCGGGAGGACGAGCGGCCAGTAGGTGTTGATCAGCTGCACCCCGAGGGTGTCGCCGACCTGCGCCCAGAAGATGTACCCCGGGACGATGGTGATCTCGCCCGGCAGCATGATCGTGCCGAGCAGGAACAGCAGCAGCGGCTTCTTGCCGCGGAAGTCGAACCGGGCGAAGCCGTAGGCCACGACGATCGACACGAGGACCTCGCCCGCCATGACCGCGACCGTGTACAGGGCGGTGTTGAGGAAGAACCGGGCGAACGGCAGCGCCTCGAACACCTCCCGGTAGTGCCCCCACTGCGGGTCGGTGGGCACCCACTGCGGCGGGATGGCGAAGACGTCCCCGTCGGCCTTGAGCGAGGTCGTCACCATCCAGGCGAACGGCAGCAGCATGGACAGCGCGACCAGCGACAGCGCGACGTGCTTGGCGACCGACCGGTGCCAGGTGCGGCGGCGCTGCTCGCGGCGGCGGGCCGCGGCGGTCGCGAGCACGCGGTCGCGATCGGCGGCGGGGCGGGTCGCCGGTGCGGTGGCGGTCATGACTCCTCGTTCCCGCGGGAGAAGGTCCAGAAGTCGCTGAACCGGAACACCAGCCCGGTCACGGCGAGCACGATGAGCAGGAACACCCAGGACATCGCCGAGGCGTAGCCCATCCGGAAGTGCTCGAACGCGGTGCGGTAGATGTGCAGCATCAGGAAGTTGCCCTCACCGCCGGCGCCGCCGAGGACGTACGCGTCGTTGAACTTCTTGAACGCGCCGATGATCCCCATCACCAGGTTGTAGAAGAGGATCGGGCGCATCAGCGGCAGGGTCACGAACCACAGGCGCGCCCACCAGCCGGCGCCCTGGAGCGTGGCGGCCTCGCCCAGGTCCTTCGGGACCTCGTTGAGGGCGACGAGGTAGGTGAGCATGCCCCCGCCGGCTCCCCAGAGCGCGACCATCGTGTACGACGGCAGGACCCACGCGGGGTCGGTGAGCCAGCCCGGTCCCTGGACGCCGACCACCGCGAGCGCGCCGTTCACGAGACCCGCCGACGGGTCGAGCACCCAGCGCCAGATGAGCCCGACCGCGACACCCGACACCACGGCCGGCAGGTAGTAGACGGTCCGGTACAGGCCGAGCCCGCGCACCCGGCTGTTCAGCACCATCGCGACGGTCAGCGAGGCCGCCATCCCGAGCGGGACGGAGACGACGCCGAACCGGACCGTCACCCAGAGCGAGCGCCAGAACTGCTGGTCGCGGGCGAGCTCGGTGAAGTTCCCGAGCCCGCGCCAGGTGGGGCTGCCGATCACGGGCCAGTCGGTGAGGCTCATCACCAGCGACATCACCATCGGCACGAGGGCGAACACCGCGAAGGCGACGAACCACGGGGCGATGTAGGCGTAGGCCGGGCTGATCCGGCGTCGTCGCGGGCGCGCGGCGACGAGGGCGGCGGCGCGCGCGGCGCGGTCGGCGGCGTCGGGCGGGGGTTCGGGGTCGGGCACGGGGTCCTCCGGTGGGCGTGCGGCGGGTGCCCCGGGACGGTGCCGGTGCTCGGCACCGTCCCGGGACGGAGTGCGGGGGCGTGGGGCGGCGTGCGGCGGCTCAGCGCTCGATGACGGCGCGCATCCGGGCGGCCGTGATCGCGGCGAGCTCGGCGACGTCGCCGACCCCGCGCCCGTCGCCGTCGCTGAGCAGCGGCCCCTCGAGGTCGTCCCAGACGAGGGCGCCGAGCTCGTTCTGCTGCGGGAGGTTGTGGAAGCCGCGTGCGATCTCGGCCGACCGCGTGACCACCTCAACGGCGTAGGCCTTCTGCGGGTTCACGTCGGCGATGTCGCCGACGCGCGAGACGACCGGGGCCGGGATCTTCCAGTCGAACATCGCGTGCGTGAGGTCAGTCAGCGCGTCGACGCCCGCCGCGGTGTCCGTGACGGTCGACGACAGCACCGTGGACGCGGTCCAGTTGAACGTGACCTGGGCGACCGAGCCCGCCGGGATCACCGCCATCCCGACGCGGAACGGCTCGTCGGCCTCGGCGACCTTGCGCTCGATGTCGTCGGCCGCGCCGCCGACGACCATGGCCACGGTCCCGTCGACGAACGCGGACTCGACGCCCCGCGACTGGGCGAGGGCCTGCGGCATCGTGGCCGTCGGGTCGCTGATCAGCGCGTGCGCGCTCTCGAGCCCCGCGACCGTCGCGGGGGAGTCGAGGACGATCTCGCCGGCGGCGTCGACGTAGTCGCCCCCCTCGCCCCACGCGTGCAGGGCGAGGGGCGGGGTCCCGGTCGTGGCGTACCCCCACCGCCCGTCGTCGGTGAGCGCGCGGGCGGTCTCGCGGAACGCGGCCCAGTCCCAGTCGCCGTCCGGCTCGTCCAGCCCGGCCTCGTCGAACCGGTCGGCGTTGTAGTAGACGACGTAGGGCTGCCCGATCCACGGCAGGCCGTACAGGGTGCCGTCGACGGTCGCGGCGTCGAGCGAGCCCGGCAGGTAGTCGTCGAGGTCCACGGCGTCCTCGACCAGGCCGGTGAGGTCGGTGAGCGTGCCGTTCTGCGCGTAGGCGGGCACGTACTCCTGCGACAGCCAGAACAGGTCCGGGGACTGCCGCCCGGCGATCATCGTCTGCAGCTTGGTGTAGTACTCCCCGCCCGGGACGACCATCTGCTCCAGGTGGTACGTGTCCTGCGCGGCGTTGAGCCGGTCCAGGATCGCGTCGAGCTCGTCGGACTCGGTCTCGTTGGCCCAGGTCGCGACCGTGAGGGTGACGGGCCCGTCGGCGGCGGTGCCGTCGGTTCCGGTGCCGCACCCGGCGGCGAGCAGGGCGAGGGCGGCGGTCAGGGGGATGAGGCGCTGGCGCATGGGTCTCCTCGTCGGCGCGCGCGTCGGTGCGCGGCCGGTGGGTGGCGGGTTCGGGCCCGGGCGGACGCTCGTCACCGAGCGCGCCAGGGTCCCGTCGGGCTGCGGCTGAGGGGACTCCACCGGTCCGTCCGAACCGGTTCAGGCGATGCTACTCATGAGGCTCTTTCCCGTGTCAACCCCCGTCCTCGCGCCGCGCTGCGTCACGCGAGCGCGAGGCGCTGAACTGGGGGTTGACACTGATGAGTAGCAGGTTGTCGGATGGATCCGAACCGGTTCGGGTCCGACGAGCCGCCCCTCGACGACGGGAGCCACGATGACGGCGAGCGACCGCCGGCGCGCCACGATCACCGACGTCGCCCGGCGTGCCGGCACCTCCAAGGGCACCGTCTCGATGGTGCTGAACGACCGTCCCGGCGTCGCGCCGGCGACGCGCGCCCGGGTCGTCGCGGCGGTCCAGGACCTCGGGTTCCGCCCGAGCGGCGCGGCGCGTGCGCTGTCGCTGTCCCGGGCCGACGCGATCGGCCTCGTGCTCGCGCGCGTCCCCGCGACGCTGCGGTCCGACTCCTTCTACGCGCCCTTCGTCGCCGGGCTCGAGCAGGGCGTCGGGCACGCCGACTGCGCCGTGCTGCTCCGGTTCGTCGCGGACGAGGCGGCGGAGGCGGCCGCGTACCGCGCACTGGCCGAGGGGCGTCGGGTCGACGGCGTCGTGCTGGCGGACCTCCGCTGCGACGACCCGCGCGTCGACCTGCTCGCGGACCTCGGGCTGCCGACCGTGACGCTGAACCGCCCGGACGTGCCGTCGTCCGCCCCGGCCGTCTGCCACGACGACGTCGGTGCGGTGGAGCAGGTGGTCGCGCACCTCGCGGCGCTCGGCCACCGGCGCACCGCCTACGTCGGCGGCCCGCTGCGGTACCTGCACGCGCGCCGGCGCCGGGACGCCTGGCGCCGCGCGACCCGGGACCACGGGCTGGCGCCGGGCGTCGAGGTCTCCGCCGACTTCACGGCCGAGGGCGGCGCCCGGGCCACGCACGAGCTGCTCGACCTGCGACCCGCGCAGCGACCTACCGCCGTCGTCTACGGCAACGACACGATGGCCGTCGCGGGCACGGTGGTCGCGCAGCACCGGGGCCTGGTGCTGCCGCGCGACCTGTCCGTCGTCGGCTTCGACGACGGCGAGCTGTCCGCCTACGTCCGCCCCTCGCTCACCACGGTCCGCACCGACCCGTTCGCCTGGGGCGAGCAGGCGGCCCGGACCCTCGTCGACCTCGTGCACCTCGGCCCCGACCACGCCGCGGTCCCCACGGACGTGCACCTCGACGCGCCCCGGCTCGTCGTGCGCGACTCCACCGCCCCACCCGCCGCCCACCCCATCGAGGAGACCCGTTGACCCGCCCCGTCCCGTACGCCCTCACGCGGCTGCGCACCCTGATGACGCCCGACCCGCACGACCCCGACGAGGCCGAGGGCGTGCTCAACCCGGCCTCCGGGCGCGGGCCCGACGGCGAGCTGTACCTGCTGCCGCGCCTCGTGGCGCGCGGCAACGTCTCCCGCGTGGGCCTCGCGCGCGTGGTGGTGGCGGACCGGGAGCCCGTCGGCGTCGAGCGCCGGGGCGTGGTCCTCGCGCCGAGCACGCGGTGGGAGAGCGGCGCGCAGAACGCCGGGGTCGAGGACCCGCGCACGACCTGGGTGCCCGACCTCGGCCTGCACGTGATGACGTACGTCGCGTACGGCCCGCTCGGCCCGCGCACCGCGGTGGCCACGTCGCGCGACCTGCGCACGTGGCACCGCCTCGGCCCGCTGCTGTTCCGCCACGACCCGGACCTGGACGTGGACCTCAACCTCTACCCGAACAAGGACGTCGTCCTGGTGCCAGAGGTGGTCCGGGGCCCCGGCGGGCGGCCGTGCTTCGCCGTGCTGCACCGGCCGACCTGGGACCTCGGCCTGGTCCGGCGCGGTGAGCGGGAGTGGCCGCCGTCCACGACCGACGATCCTCGGCCGTCCATCTGGATCGCCTACGCCGACGCCGCCGCGGTGCTGGCGGACCCGTCCGCCCTGACGCTGCTGCACGGCGCGCGCCCCCTCGCCGGGCCCGAGCAGCCGTGGGAGGCGCTGAAGATCGGCGCCGGGCCGGCGCCGCTGCGGGTGCCCGAGGGGTGGCTGCTGCTGCACCACGGGGTGACGGGGCACATCGAGGACCCGTGGTCCGCCGACAACGACGTGCGCTACTGCGCGGGCGCGATGCTGCTGGACGCGGACGACCCCTCCCGGGTCGTGGCACGGACCGAGCAGCCGCTGCTCGAGCCGGAGACCGACGACGAGCGGCACGGCACGGTCGCCGACGTCGTCTTCCCGACCGCCGCGGAGCGGATCGGGGACGACACGTACGTGTTCTACGGGATGGCCGACGCCCGGATCGGCGTCGCCCGCCTCGACCGCGTCCCCGGGGCGGCCTGACGTGCTCCGCCTCGCGAACCCGGTGCGGCACTACCCGTGGGGCTCCACCGACGCGCTGCCGGGGCTCCTCGGGCTGCCGCCCGACGGCCGGCCCTGCGCCGAGATCTGGGTCGGGGCGCACCCGGCGGCGCCGTCGGTCGTGCTCGACCCGCCCGGCAGGGACGGGGCGCCCGGGACGGCCGCGCCGCTGGACGTCCTGGTGCGCGAGCACGCGCCCGGCCTGCTCGGCGCCCGGGTGCGCGACCGGTTCGGCGACCGGCTGCCGTACCTGGTCAAGCTGCTCGCCGCGGTCCGGCCGCTGTCCCTGCAGGTGCACCCCGGTGCCGAGCGGGCCCGGCGTCGGCACGCCGAGGAGGTCGCCGCCGGCGTGCCCGCGGCCGAGCGGCGCTACCCCGACCCGTGGCACAAGCCCGAGCTCCTGGTGGCGCTCGCCCCGACGCTCGCCCTCGCGGGGCTGCGCGAGCCCGACGAGGCCGCGGACCTGCTCGAGAGGCTCCCGGCGCACGGCGGGGAGGCGCTGGTCGACGTGGTCGCCGCGCTGCGGGCGCCGGGGCCGGCCGAGGACCGGCTGCGGCGCGGGCTGCGCCGGGT
>NZ_RFFI01000148.1 GCF_003696205.1 Cellulomonas triticagri | reverse complement strand
GGCGCGGGGTACCCGCCCGCCGGGTACGCGGCGTACGGCTGGGCCTGGGGCGTCTGCGGCGCCGCAGGGGCGTACGGCGCGTGCGGCGCCGCGCCCGGGTACGGCGCCTGGGGCACGGGGCGCGGGGCGGCGGGCGCGTTCCCCCGCTGGAGCGCCGCCAGGACGAACGCCCCGCCGATCATCGCCGCCCCGACGGTGGTGAGGGCGTAGCCGAGCGTGGAGGCGAACCCGTAGAGCCAGGACGCCCGGTAGAACAGCTCGACCAGCAGGGCCTGGCCGATCCAGCCGCCGAGGATCCCGAGCGCCAGCACCCCCACCCCGGTCCAGAGCAGCTGCGGTGCGGTGAGCTTGGGCATGGCGGTGGGTCCCTCCGGCTCGCGGGCGGGACCCCGTCCGGGGCCCCGGGCCGACGCTACCGGGCGTCAGCCGTCGAGGCGCAGGTACCGCAGGACGGCGAGCACCCGGCGGTGGTCCCCCGCGTCGGGGGCGAGGCCGAGCTTGCCGAAGATCGAGGTCACGTGCTTCTCGACGGCGCCGTAGGACAGCACCATGCTCTCGGCGATGGCGCCGTTGGACCGGCCCTGGGCCATGAGCTCCAGCACCTCGGACTCCCGGGGGGTGAGCCGGGAGACGGCGGGGTCGACGCGCGCGGCGCCCATGAGCTGCGTGACGACCTCGGGGTCGAGGACGGTGCGCCCGGCGGCGATCCGCTCGAGCGCGTCCAGGAAGTCGGCGACGTCGGCGACGCGGTCCTTCAGCAGGTAGCCGACGCCGCGGGCGTCCCCGCCGAACAGCTGGGCGGCGTAGCGGGTCTCGACGTACTGGGAGAACAGCAGGACGCCGAGGGCGGGGTGGGCGGCGCGCAGCGTGAGGGCGGCGCGCAGGCCCTCGTCGGTGAACGCGGGCGGCATCCGGACGTCCACGACGGCGATGTCCGGCAGCCCGCCGCCGTCGGCGAGGTCGGTGGCGGCCAGGCCCGCGACCGCGCGCACGAGGGCGTCGCCGTCGCCGACGGCCGCGACGACCTCGTGCCCGCGGCGGTGCAGCAGCGCGACCAGGCCGTCCCGGAGGATGACGGAGTCCTCGGCGATCACGACGCGCACGCCGCACCCCCGCTCGTGGCCGGAGCCGGGGTGGCGGTCATCGGGCGACGCTCAGCGGCAGGTGCACGGTGACCACCGTAGGGCCCCCGGCGGGGCTGTCGACGTCGACGGTCCCGTCCACGGCAGCGGCGCGGTCCGCGAGCCCGGCGAGGCCGGTGCCGCCCGACGCACCGGGCAGCGCGAGGCGCGCACCGCCGCGGCCGTCGTCGCGGACCCGGATGCGCAGGGACCCGCCGAGGTCCTCGACCCGCACGTAGGCCCCGCTGGCGGCGGCGTGCCGGACGACGTTGGTGAGCAGCTCGGCGACGGCGAAGTAGGTGATGGTCTCGACCTCGGGCCCGGGGCGGCGCGGCAAGTCGACGTCGACGGTGACGGGCACCGGGCAGCGCGCGGCGAGGGTCTCCAGGGCGACGGCGAGCCCGCCGTCGAGCGCGGGCGGGTGGATGCCGCGGGCGATCTCGCGCAGCTCGGCGAGGGTGTCCTTGAGGTCGCGGTGCGCGTCGTCGAGCAGGGTGAGCACCGCGTCGGGGTCCTCGGTGCCGAGGCGGTCGCGGGCGTCGCCGATCTGCATGGCGACGGCGACGAGGCGCGCCTGGGTGCCGTCGTGCAGGTCCCGCTCGATGCGGCGCAGCCGGGCGTCGGCGTCGGTGACGGCGGCGCCGCGGGTCTGCTCCAGGTGCGCGACGCGCAGGCTGCCCTGCGTGGGTCCGAGCAGGCCGGTGCTGAGCAGGCGGAACAGGTGGCCGAACCCGAGCGTGAGCCGGTGCCAGGCGAACAGGCAGAGCAGGCCGGTGACGATGAGGATCCACTGCCGGGGCGGGGTGTCGATGAAGTAGTCCTCGCCGAAGGACGCCCCGCGGTGCAGGGTGCCGTCCGACGAGGGCTGCGGCGGCAGCCACCGGTACCAGAACCAGTGGGTGGTGCCCGCGAGCGCGACGGCGAGGAAGACCGTGGTCGTCACGAACGCGACGATCGACAGCGGGAAGGACAGGGCGTTGAAGGCGACGGCCCGCCACCCGGCGGCGTCGCCGAGGAGCCGGCCGAGCCGGCGCCAGAACCCGCGCCCGGGCGCCCGGGGCGGCGGGGCGGGGATCTCGGTGCCGAGCATCCCGCGCGCCATCCCCCGGTACAGCGACCCCCACAGGCGACCGCCGACCACGACCCAGCCCGCGACGAACAGCCCGACGACGGTGACCGCGACCGACGGGGGCAGCACGACGGCGACGACCGCGTAGGCGAAGGCGAACGGGGCGAGCAGGAGCGCGCACCACAGGTACCCGTACTCGCGCCAGGTGCGCGTCAGCACGCCCGGACGCCAGAGGGCGCCGCGAGGGCGCGGCTCGGCGGTGTGCGCCACGACGGGTGGGGTCGCGGCGGGCACGGGGTGGGTCACGTCGGGCTCCTCGGGATCGGTGTGCCCGACCATCGTCCCGCGCCGCCGGGGGCGGGTGGCACCCGGTGGTCCCGCCGGTTCGGACCGGGGGTTGTCCCCCGGTCAGGGGCCCTGGAACCCGACCACCAGGTCACAAAGCGGTAACAATCCAAGACTTGGTAAAGTCCCAGGTCAGAGCGCTTTCTTCACCCGCTGATCATCCCAGGATCCACCGGAAACGCACGAACCCGCCTCGCCAAACGCGCAGATCTGGGGCACGGTGGACGACGACCAGATCGACGAAACGGTCGGCGCGTGACGCCCGGATCCGGCCCTCGCAGCGTCTCGGCAGCACTCTCGCCGGGGCAGCAGGAGCGAGGGCCGCGGTGCGTCCGCCCGCCCTGCGACCGGCCCCCGTGGGCGGGCCGCGCCGGGCACCGACCACGACGCAGCGCCCCCGGCGCGCCCCACCCCCGGGGCGCACCCGACCTCGCTCTCGCGGGGGGACGGGGCCGCGTCATGACGTGACGAGGTGGATGAGTGACAGGACTGCGCGTCGAAGGCGTGTACAAGGTGTTCGGCCGGCGGCCGAACGAGGCGGTGAAGCGGCTCCGCGACGGGGCCACCCGCGAGGACGTGCGCCAGTGGGGCACGGCGGCGGTGATCGACGCCGACCTGCAGATCGCGAGCGGTGAGACCTTCGTGGTCATGGGCCTGTCCGGCTCCGGCAAGTCGACCCTGATCCGGATGCTCAACGGCCTGTGGCGGCCGACGGCCGGGCGCGTGCTGCTCGGCGACGACGACCTGGGCGCCGTCAGCGCGGCCCAGCTGCGCTCCATCCGGCAGCGCAAGGTGTCGATGGTGTTCCAGCACTTCGCGCTGCTGCCGCACCGCACGGTGCGCGACAACGCCGCGTACCCGCTCGCCCTGCAGGGCGTCGACAAGGCGGAGCGCCGCGACAAGGCGCAGCAGGCCCTCGAGATGGTGGGCCTCGGCCAGTGGGGCGACTCGCTCCCCCACGAGCTGTCCGGCGGCATGCGCCAGCGCGTCGGCCTGGCCCGCGCCCTGGCGGCCGACACCGACATCCTGCTGATGGACGAGGCGTTCTCCGCCCTCGACCCGCTGATCCGCCGCGAGATGCAGGACCAGCTGCTCGAGCTCCAGCAGACGCTCGGCAAGACGATCGTGTTCATCACGCACGACCTCAACGAGGCGATGTACCTCGGCGACCGGATCGCGGTCATGCGCGACGGCCGGATCGTCCAGGTGGGCACCAGCGAGCAGATCCTGTCCGCGCCCGCCGACGACTACGTCGCGCAGTTCATCGCCGACGTCGACCGCACCCGCGTGCTCACGGCCTCGTCCGTGATGCGCCGGCCCGCGGCCGTCGCGTTCGCCGGGGGCGGCCCGCGCCTCGCGCTGCGCACCATGCGCGACGCGCAGGTCGCCGCCGCCTACGTCGTGGACCGCGCGCGGGTGCTCAAGGGCATCGTGCGCGACGCCGACGCCGTGGACGCCACGCGCGCCAACAAGGACACCCTCGAGGGCATCGTCGACACCAGCCTGACCTCGGTGTCCGTCGACACCCCGCTGTCGGACGTGTTCGCCCCCGCCGCGGAGTCCCCCCTGCCGGTCCCCGTGACCGACGAGAAGGGCCGCCTGGTCGGGGTCATCCCGCGCGCCACGCTGCTCGAGGCCATGGTCCCGCCGGAGACGCACACGCCCGCCGAGGGCACCCCCGTCGCCGCCGAGCCCACGCCGGTGCTCGACACCGCGGACGCCGCGCCGCTCGCGCCGCTGTCCGTGCCGGGCCTGCCCGACGAGCCCGCGCCCGCCCCGGTGCCCGCCGACGACACCACGGAGGTGCGCGCGTGAACGCCTCGATCTTCGCCCTGGACATGACCGACGAGGGCGTGCCCCGTCTGCCCCTCGGCTCGTGGGTCTCCGACGCCATCAGCTGGATCACGAGCACGTTCCGCGGGCTGTTCGCCGCGATCAAGAGCGTCCTCGAGGGCGCCTACGACGGCCTGGACACCGTGCTCGGCGGCCCGCCGTTCTGGTTCATCGCCGTCGCGCTCGCGCTGATCGCCCTGTTCGCGAAGGGCTGGAAGCTCGCCGTCGGCTCGCTCGTCGGCTTCGTCGTCATCGCCGGCGTCGGCCAGTGGGGCAACGCGATGGACAGCCTCTCGCTGGTGATCCTCGCGAGCGTCATCGCCCTGCTGCTCGCCGTGCCGCTCGGCATCTGGGCGGCGCGCAACGACCGCGTCTCGCAGGCCATCCGGCCGGTGCTGGACTTCATGCAGACCATGCCGGCGTTCGTGTACCTGATCCCGACCGTGGTGATCTTCCGCGTCGGCGTCGTCCCCGGCATCGTCGCGACCGTCATCTTCGCGATGGCGCCCGGCGTCCGGTTCACCGAGCTCGGTCTGCGCCAGGTGGACCGCGAGGTCGTCGAGGCCGGGCACGCGTTCGGCTCCTCCGAGGGCCGCATCCTGCGCCAGATCCAGCTGCCGCTGGCGATGCCGACGATCATGGCCGGCGTCAACCAGGTGATCATGCTCGCCCTGTCGATGGTGGTCATCTCCGGCATGGTCGGCGCGGGCGGCCTCGGCGGCGACGTCGTCCAGGCCCTGAACCGCGTCAACGTCTCGCTCGGCTTCGAGGCCGGTCTCGCGGTGGTCATCCTCGCGATGTTCCTCGACCGCGTGACGTCCGCGCTCGGCACCCGCTCGAAGACGGCCAAGGCCGTCGCCGCGGCGTCCGCCTCCCACTAGCAGCACGACCGGGCCGGCCCCCCGGCCGGCCCAGCAGCACAGCACAGCCCCCAACCCCGGGCGTCGGCAGGATGCCGCACGCCCACGGAAGGAACCATGCGCAACCGCACCCGTCGTACCGCGCTCGCCGCCTCGGCCCTCGTGGCCGGCCTGGCGCTCACCGCCTGCTCCTCGGACTCGGGCTCCGGCTCGTCCGACGACGCCGACCGCCTCGACAACGGCGACCTGTCGACCGTCTCCATCGGCGTGCACTCCGGCTGGGACGAGGGCATCGCCGTCTCGGCGCTGTTCCAGGCCATGCTGGAGGAGGACGGCTACACCGTCGAGTCCCAGGAGGCCGACGCGGGCGTCGTCTACACCGGCATGGCCGGTGGCGACTTCGACGTGAACTTCGACATGTGGCTCCCCGTCACCCACGCCGACTACCTCGAGCAGTACGGCGACGACCTGGAGCAGCTCGGCGTCTGGTACGACGACGCCGTGCTGACCATCGCGGTGAACGAGGACGCCCCGATCACCTCGCTGGACGAGCTCGCGGAGAACGCGGACGCGTTCGGCAACCGCATCGTCGGCATCGAGTCCGGCGCGGGCCTGACCCGCATCACCCAGGACGAGGCCATCCCGACGTACGGCCTGGAGGACATGGAGTTCGTCGTGTCCTCGACCCCGGCGATGCTCGCCGAGCTCCAGGGCGCGACCGAGGCCGGCGAGAACATCGCCGTGACCCTGTGGCGGCCGCACTGGGCGTACGACGAGTACCCCGTGCGCGACCTGGAGGACCCCGAGGGCGCCATGGGCGAGGCCGAGGAGATCCACACCGTGGGCCGCACCGGCTTCTCGGAGGACTACCCGACGCTGACCAAGCTCATCGAGGAGTTCACGCTGAGCGACGAGCAGCTGTTCTCGCTGGAGAACCTCATGTTCAACGAGGACGGCGGCAGCGACCCGCTGGCGTCCGCGCAGACGTGGCTCGAGGAGAACCCCGAGTTCGTCACCGACCTCAAGGAGTCCGCGGGCGTCTGACCCCCGCGCGCGCTCTGCCCGACGGCCCCGTCGACCTCACGGTCGCCGGGGCCGTCTGCGCGTGCTGCGCGTGCTGCGCCGAGTGCGGAGAACCTGGCCCAGGATGTCGGGTTCGCGTCGCAGGTTCTCCGCACTCGGCGTGGGGTGCAGGTCCGGGTGCGGGTGCGGGCGGGAGATGCGGGCGCGTGCGCGGAGCGCGAACGCGGGACCTGGGCACGGGACGGGGCCCGAGGGCCCGGAGGCCCGGGTGCCCGGGGCTCAGTCCTGGGGGTGCTGGGCGCGGAAGGTGGCCGCGAGGTCGGTCCCGGCGGCGACCGCCGCCGCGATCTGCGGCTCCGGGACGTGCACGAGGCGCAGGCAGCCGCGGACGACGGCGTCGGCGTACGCGGCGCGGGTGCCGTCGTCGCCCCACTGCCGCTGCGAGATGATCCCCTCGACCAGCCCGAACACGAGCTCCAGGTCCGCGTCCGGCAGCGCCTCCGGGTCGACGCCCTGGGTGCGCAGCACGGCGACGGACAGCGCCCGGTAGTGGGCGCGCAGGGCGACCTGGCTCTCCCTCGTCTCCGCGAACTCGGTCTCGGCGATGTCGAGCAGCCGGTAGACGACGTGCAGGTTCCACCGGTCGCGCAGCAGGCCGTCGAGGTCGTACCGGGCGAGCCCCGCGAGCGCGACGGCGGGGTCGACGGGTCCGCCGTCCGGCCCCGCGGTGCCGAGCCAGTCGGCGAACTGCACGGAGGGGGCGACGGTGCCCTTGAGCAGGGACCGCAGGATCTGGCTCTTGTCCGCGAAGTGGTAGTAGAGCGACGCCTGCTTGATGCCGACCCGGTCGGCGATCTGCCGGGTGGTGGTGTCGGTGTAGCCCTGCGAGCTGAACAGCGACGCGGCGGCGGCGAGGATCTCGTCCCGGGTGCTCAGCCCGGGGTTGGCGCGCGGCCCGGACCGCGGCCGCCCGCGCCGCCGGGGCGTCACGGGCACAGCGGGCACAGCCGCGGCGGCGGGTGCGTCGACCTGCTCAGGCACGGCCCGTCCTCCCGGCGTCGTCGAGGTCCTTCACGATCCGTCCATCCTGCACCACCAGGCGCACGCGCCGCGGGTCCGCGAGCGCGTCGATGCTGGTGAGCGGGTCGACGTCGGTGAGCACGAGGTCGGCCCGGCGGCCGGGGGCGACGGTGCCGACCTGGTCGTCCAGCCCGAGCATCCGGGCGGCGCCGCTGGTCCCGGCGACGAGGGCGGCGGCGGGGTCGAGGCCGTGCCGGACGAGCAGCCCGAGCTCGGTGAGGTTGGTGCCGTGCGGGGCGATGCCCGCGTCGGTGCCGAGGGCGACGGGCACCCCGGCGGTGAGGGCGGCGTGCAGCCGCTCGGACGCCCGCTCCTGCGTCGCGCGCCGCTTGGCCGCGACCCACGGGGCGGTGCCGGCCGCGACGGGCCGGGTGAGGGTGGACAGGGTCGGGACGAGCCAGGTGCCGCGCTCCCCCATGAGGTCGATGGTCGCGTCGTCCACGAGGTAGCCGTGCTCGACGCTGCGCACGCCCGCGCGCACGGCGGCGGCGATGCCCGCGGCGCCCTGGGCGTGCGCGGCGACGCCGACGCCGCCGTGCCGGTC
>NZ_RFFI01000147.1 GCF_003696205.1 Cellulomonas triticagri | reverse complement strand
GGACGTGCCCGGCGGGCGCCTCGACGTCGCCCCGCCGGTGCCCGCGCCCCTCGGGGCCGTCGCCGTGCGCGGGCTGCGGGTCGCCGGGCAGCCCCTCGACGTCCGCGTGGACGCCGACGGCCGCGCCCACGCCACCACCACGGCGGACCTGGCGGTGCACGTCACCGGCTGATCTGCGCGTGCGGGCGCGAGCCACCGCCGTAAGGTGGGGGCTTCGGACGCGAGCCGCGCGGACGAGGGCGAACGGGCGGTGACGGATGGGCCTGCTGGACCGGGTGGGGTCCCCGGCGGACCTGCGCACGCTCAGCGCGTCGCAGGTGCGGGCGCTCGCGGCCGAGATCCGCGGGTTCCTCGTCGACCAGGTGTCCCGCACCGGCGGGCACCTCGGCCCCAACCTCGGCGTCGTCGAGCTCACGCTCGGCCTGCACCGCGTGTTCGAGTCGCCCCGCGACACCCTGGTCTTCGACACCGGGCACCAGGCGTACGTGCACAAGCTGCTCACCGGCCGCCAGGACTTCTCCCGGCTGCGCCGCAGCGGCGGCCTGTCCGGGTACCCCAGCCGCGCCGAGTCCGCGCACGACGTGGTCGAGAACTCGCACGCCTCCACCGCGCTCAGCTGGGCCGACGGCATCGCCCGGGCGAACGCGATCGCGGGGCGCACCGACCGGCACGTGGTCGCCGTCGTCGGCGACGGGGCGCTGACCGGCGGTATGTCCTGGGAGGCGCTGAACAACATCGCCGACGGCGCCGACCGGCGCCTCGTCGTCGTAGTCAACGACAACGGCCGCTCCTACGCGCCGACGATCGGCGGGCTCGCGCAGCACCTCGACGCGCTGCGCACCACCCGCGGCTACGAGACCGTGCTCTCCTGGGGCCGGAGCGCCCTGAAGCGCTCCGGCCCGCCCGGACGGCTCGCCTACGAGGCCCTGCACGGCCTGAAGAAGGGCATCAAGGACGTCGTCGCCCCGCAGGCCATGTTCGAGGACCTCGGCCTGAAGTACGTCGGCCCCGTCGACGGTCACGACACCGCCGCCGTCGAGTTCGCGCTGCGCCGCGCCCGCGCCTACGGCGGCCCCGTCATCGTGCACGTCATCACCGAGAAGGGCCGCGGGTACACCCCCGCCGAGCAGGACGTCGCCGACCGGTTCCATGCCGTCGGGCAGATCCACCCCGAGACCGGGCTGCCCGTCGCCCCGTCCCGGTTCGGCTGGACCGGCGTGTTCGCCGACGAGATCGTCCGCATCGGCACCCGTCGCCCCGACGTCGTCGCGCTCACCGCCGCCATGCTGCAGCCCGTCGGCCTGGCGCCGTTCGCCGAGCGGTTCCCCGACCGGACGTTCGACGTCGGGATCGCCGAGCAGCACGCCGTCACCACCGCCGCCGGAATGGCCTACGCCGGGCTGCACCCCGTCGTCGCGGTCTACGCCACCTTCCTCAACCGCGCCGTCGACCAGGTGCTCATGGACGTCGCCCTGCACCGCGCGGGCGTCACGTTCGTTCTCGACCGCGCCGGGCTCACCGGCGACGACGGCGCCAGCCACAACGGCATGTGGGACCTCGCGCTGCTGGGCGTCGTCCCCGGCCTGCGCCTCGCCGCCCCCCGCGACGAGGACACCCTGCGCGACGCCCTGCGCACCGCTGTGGACGTGGACGACGCCCCCACGGTCGTCCGCTACCCCAAGGGCGCGCTCACCGAGCCGCTGCCCGCCGTCGACGAGGTCGACGGCGTGGACGTGCTCGCCCGGCACGACGGCGCCCCCGGCGCCCGGTCCGTGCTGGTGTGCGGCGTCGGCGCCATGGCCCGCACCGGGCTGGCGCTCGCGGACCTGCTCGCCGCGCACGGGCTGCGCGTCACCGTGGTCGACCCCCGGTGGGTGCTGCCCGTGCCCGCCGCGCTGGTCAAGCTGGTGGGGGAGCACGACCACGCCGTCACCGTCGAGGACGGGGTGCGCGAGGGCGGCATCGGCTCCGCCGTCGCGCAGCGGGTGCGGGACGCCGGGCTCGCGACGCCGGTGCAGACGTTCGGCGTGCCGCGGTCGTTCCTCGCGCACGCGACGCGCGACAAGCTGCTCACGGCGCTGCGGCTGACGCCGGGTGACATCGCGGCCGACGTCCTCGCGGCGCTGCGCTCGGCGGGCTGACGCGCCCGGCGGGACGCATCTGGCCTGACACGCCCGGGCCTGACGCTCCCCGGTCCGACGTGCTCCGGTCTGACGCCTGGTCTGACGCGCGCCGGTCCGGGACGAGCGCGGGAACGGCCAGGCCCGCCGCGGTCCGGTGCGTGCTCCGGCGCACGGGGAGGTTCGGGCGGCGACGCCCGGGGCGCGAGGTCGGTGGTCGCTGACGAGGTCGGGGCATCCGGACCCCCGACCTCGTCGCGTAGCCCCGACCTCGCCAGCGGTGCGCTGGCGTGCGTGGGCGGGATCGGCTCGGTGCCGGCGGGTGCTGGCGGGCTGGTGCGCGCCGACGTGAGCACCGTCACGGTCGCGTTCTGGCTGGTCCGCGCGGGGGCGGGACGGAGGTCCCAAGACATCCCATGACCTCGTGAATAGCGTCACGAGTACGACGCACTCAGCGAGGGAGATCGCAGATGTCCACCACAGCAGTACCCCAGTCCGGAGCCGACACCGCCGTCGAGGCCTGGGACGGGTTCGTCACCGGTCCCTGGTGCGACGGGATCGACGTGCGCGACTTCATCCAGCGCAACTACACCCCGTACACCGGCGACTCGGCGTTCCTCGCCGGCCCCACCGAGCGGACCACCGGCATCTGGGCGAAGCTCAGCGCGATGTTCCCGGAGGAGCGCGCCAAGGGTGTCTACGACATCGACAACCACACGCCGTCGACGATCGTCTCGCACGACGCGGGCTACATCGACCAGGCGAACGAGCTGATCGTCGGCCTGCAGACCGACGCCCCCCTCAAGCGCGCCATGTTCCCCAACGGCGGGTGGCGCATGGTCGAGAAGTCGCTCGAGACCTACGGCTACGACGTCGACCCCGAGGTCGCGAAGACCTTCACGACGTACCGCAAGACGCACAACGACGGCGTCTTCGACGTGTACCCGCCGAACGTCCGCGCGGCCCGCTCCTCGCACATCATCACCGGCCTGCCGGACGCCTACGGCCGCGGCCGCATCATCGGCGACTACCGCCGCGTCGCCCTCTACGGCGTCGACGCCCTGATCGAGGCCAAGCGCGTCGAGCGCCACGAGCTGGACATGGAGCCGTCGGTCGAGGACATCATCCGCGACCGCGAGGAGAACGCGGAGCAGATCCGCGCGCTCCAGGAGCTCAAGCGGATGGCCGCCACGTACGGCTACGACATCTCCAAGCCCGCGACGACGGCCCGCGAGGCCGTGCAGTGGCTGTACTTCGCGTTCCTCGGCGCGGTCAAGGAGCAGAACGGCGCCGCGATGTCGCTGGGCCGCACCTCCACGTTCCTCGACGTGTTCATCCAGCGCGACCTCGCGTCGGGTGCGATCACCGAGGAGTTCGCGCAGGAGCTGATCGACGACTTCGTCATCAAGCTGCGCATCGTGCGGTTCCTGCGCACCACCGAGTACGACAACCTGTTCTCGGGCGACCCGACCTGGGTCACCGAGTCCATCGGCGGCATCGGCGAGGACGGCCGGTCGCTGGTCTCCAAGACGTCGTTCCGGTTCCTGCAGACGCTGTACAACGTCGGCCCGGCCCCGGAGCCGAACCTGACGGTGCTGTGGAGCAACCGCCTGCCGGAGGGCTTCAAGAAGTACTGCGCGCAGGTCTCCATCGACACCTCGGCGATCCAGTACGAGTCCGACGACCTCATCCGCACCTCCTGGGGCGACGACGCGGCCATCGCCTGCTGCGTGTCCCCGATGCGGGTCGGCAAGCAGATGCAGTTCTTCGGCGCCCGCGTGAACATCGCCAAGGCCCTGCTCTACGCCATCAACGGCGGCCGCGACGAGGTGTCCGGCAAGCAGGTCGCGCCGGTGTCCGCGCCGGTCGAGGGCGACGTCCTCGACTACGAGGACGTGGCGGCGAAGTACGACAAGCTGCTCGACTGGCTGGCCGAGACCTACGTCGACGCGCTGAACTGCGTGCACTACATGCACGACAAGTACGCGTACGAGCGGCTCGAGATGGCGCTGCACGACCGCACCATCCTGCGGACCATGGCCTGCGGCATCGCCGGCCTGTCGGTCGTCGCGGACTCGCTGTCGGCCATCAAGTACGCCAAGGTCACGCCGGTGCGCGACGAGGACGGCCTCGTGACGGACTACGTCATCGAGGGCGACTTCCCGACGTACGGCAACGACGACGACCGCGCGGACGACATCGCGGTGGGCATCACCAAGGCGTTCATGGAGAAGATCCGCCGCCGCAAGACCTACCGCGACTCGCTGCACACGCAGTCGGTCCTGACGATCACCTCGAACGTCGTCTACGGCAAGGCCACGGGCAACACCCCCGACGGCCGTCGTGCCGGCGAGCCGTTCGCCCCGGGTGCCAACCCGATGAACGGGCGCGACTCGCACGGCATGCTCGCCTCCGCGATGTCGGTGGCCAAGCTGCCGTACTCCGAGGCGATGGACGGCATCTCGCTCACCTCGACGGTCGTGCCCTCGGGCCTCGGCCGCACCAAGGACGAGCAGGTGACCAACCTGGTGGGCCTCATGGACGCGTACAACGTGTCCTCCGGCTACCACCTGAACGTCAACGTGCTGAACCGGGACACCCTCGAGGACGCCATGGAGCACCCCGAGAACTACCCGCAGCTCACCATCCGGGTCTCCGGGTACGCGGTGAACTTCGTCCGGCTCACGCGCGAGCAGCAGCTCGACGTGCTGTCCCGGACGTTCCACGGCGGGCTCTGACCC
Source organism: Cellulomonas triticagri (assembly GCF_003696205.1). Classification (GTDB taxonomy): domain Bacteria; phylum Actinomycetota; class Actinomycetes; order Actinomycetales; family Cellulomonadaceae; genus Cellulomonas; species Cellulomonas triticagri. The sequence goes on along the minus strand of NZ_RFFI01000147.1, from coordinate 3,570 downwards.
CCGAGCGGGCGCCCGCCGGGAGATGGACCCCGGCGGGCGCCCGCTGCTCTTCCCGCACCACCCCGCAGCACAGCCCCGAGGAGGCCGAGATGACCAGCACCGTCGAGCACGAGGCCCCCGCCTGCGGCGTGCCGTCGCCCACCGGCGCCGTGCTGGCCGAGGGCGCCCCGGTGATCGAGCTCGGCATCCCCGTGACGGGCGGCTCGCACCAGCGCTCGACCGCCGGGACCGCGGGTCTCGCGGTGTCGGACGCGGAGCGCAGCGAGAAGTTCGCGCAGATGCGCGCGGGCGAGCTCGGGTCGCTGCACTCGTGGGAGCTCGTCACGGCGGTCGACGGCCCGGGGACGCGGCTGACGACGTTCCTCGCGGGCTGCCCGCTGCGCTGCCTGTACTGCCACAACCCCGACACGATGGAGATGCGCCGCGGCGAGCCGGTGCTCGCCGAGGAGCTGCTGCGCCGCATCGGCCGGTACCAGGCCGTCTTCGAGGTGACCGGTGGCGGCCTGACCATCTCGGGCGGCGAGCCGCTGATGCAGCCCGCGTTCGTGGCCCGGGTGCTGCGGGGGGCGAAGGAGCTCGGGGTGCACACGGCCATCGACACGTCGGGCTACCTCGGCGCGCACTGCTCCGACGCGATGCTCGACGACCTGGACCTGGTGCTGCTCGACGTGAAGTCGGGCATCCCGGAGACGTACAAGAAGACCACCGGGCGCGACCTGCAGCCGACGCTGGACTTCGGACGTCGGGTCGCGGCGAGCGGCACGGAGATCTGGGTCCGGTTCGTGCTGGTGCCCGGGCTGACGGACGCGCCGGAGAACGTGGACGCCGTCGCCGACTACGTCGCCTCGCTGTCGACCGTCAGCCGCGTCGAGGTGCTGCCGTTCCACCAGATGGGGCGGGACAAGTGGCAGAGCCTGGGCATGGCGTACGAGCTCGAGGACACCGAGCCGCCCAGCCCCGACCTGGTGGCGCGGGTGCGCGGGCAGTTCCGGGACCGCGGGCTGACCGTCTTCTGAGTGGCCGTCTGCTGAGGGCGGCGCGCCACCGACCGGCGTGCGACGTCAGGCCGTGCCTGCTGTGTCCGCCGTGCCCGCCGTGCCCGCCGTGGCCGACGCCACACCCGGCGGCAGCAGCCGCCGCCCGAGCACCCGCTCCGACCAGCCCTCCCGGTCCAGCCACGGGCAGATGCCCCCGAGGTGCGCGGGCCAGCCCGCGCCGAGCAGCATCGCCAGGTCCACCTGCTGCGCCGCCGGGACGACGCCCTCGTCCAGCAGCAGCCCGATCTCCTCGGCCAGCCCGCGGGCGACCCGCTCCCGCACGGCGGTCTCCTGCGCGGTCCGCGACCCGGCGGAGGGTGCGCCGAACGCGTCCTGGATCGCGGGGTCGACCTCGGGCAGCCCGTGCGGGCCCGGGGCGGCGACGGTCCGGCCGTCCGCGACCAGCCGGTCCAGGCCGGGGGAGCGCGGGTAGCGGGGGCCGAGCTCGTCGTGCAGCGTGATGAGCACGTGCTGGGCGACCGGCAGCCCGACGAGCTGCAGCAGCGCGAACGGGCTCATCGGCAGCCCCAGGGGGCGCAGCGCGGCGTCGGCGGCGGTGACGGGGGTGCCGTCCTCGACGGAGCCGAGCACGTCGGCGAGCATCCGCAGCAGCACCCGGTTGACGACGAAACCCGGCCGGTCGGTGGTGCGGACGACGGTCTTGCCCGCACGCCGGGCCAGGTCCTCGGCGGTGGCGACCGCCTCCGGGCTGGAGGCGGACGTCGCGACGACCTCGACCAGCGGCATCTGCGCGACGGGGTTGAAGAAATGCAGGCCGACGACCCGCTCGGGGTGCGCGAGCCCGTCCGCCATCGCGGTCACGGACAGTGCGGAGGTGTTGGTCGCGAGCACGCAGTCCGGTCGCACGAGCGTCTCGACCTCGGCGAACACGGCGCGCTTGACGTCCAGCACCTCCGTGACGGCCTCGATCACGAGGTCCGCGTCGGCGAGGTCGCCGAGGTCGGTGCCGACCTGGATCCCGTCGAGCAGGGCCCGGGCGGAGTCCTCGGTGAGCCGCCCGCGCCGCACCTGCCCGGCGACGAGGTCCTGGACCCGGTCGCGTCCGGCGGCGGCACGCTCCTCGTCGACCTCGCGCATCGCGACCGGGACGCCGAGCCGCCCGCCGATCAGCACGGCGAGCTGCGCGGCCATCAGCCCGGCCCCGACGATGCCGACGCGGCGGACCGGTAGCGGCTCGGCTGTGGCCTCGGCCGCGGCGGACGGGCGCCGCGCACCGCGTCCGGTCAGGCCCGCCGCGTACAGGGCGGCCCGGGACTGCTCGGACAGCAGCAGCAGCGACAGCACCTCGTCCTCGACGCGGAACCCCGCCTCGCGGTCCCGGCTCCCGGCGCGGGCGAGCAGGTCGAGGACGTGCGCGTAGGCCGGTGCGGCGCCGTGCAGCCGGGCGTCCAGCGTCGCGGCGGCGCGGGTGACGGGGTCGGGCTCGCCGTCCGGGACCGGGGGGACCACGGCGCTCCGCCGGTCGGGCGTGCCGGAGCGCAGCACGCCCGCGGTCCAGGCCAGCGCCGCCCGGTCGAAGCCGTCGGCGGCGAGCACGGCGTCGACGAGCCCGACCTCGAGCGCCTGCTCCGCGGTGGTCAGCCGGTTGTTCGCCAGCGGGCGCAGCACGGCCAGGTCCACGGCGGCGGGCAGCCCGACGATCCGGGGGAGCAGCCAGCAGCCGCCCCACCCCGGCACGATCCCGAGGGTGGCCTCGGGCAGCCCGATCGACCGCACGCCCGCGACGACGACCCGGTGGTCGCAGTGCAGCGCGATCTCCAGGCCGCCGCCGAGCGCGTGCCCGGTGATCCACGCGAACGTCGGCACGGGCATCTCGCCCAGCAGCCGCAGCGTCGCGTGCCCGGCCTCCGCCAGCGCGCGGGTCGCGGTCAGGTCGTGCAGGTCGGCGGCGGCGGCGAGGTCAGCCCCGGCGACGAAGCAGCCCTCGCGCCCGGTCACGGCCACGGCCACGACCTCGCCCGCCTCGGCCCGCGCGCGCACCGCGAGCAGCGCGTCGCGCAGCACGTCCAGCCCGCGCGGCCCGAGCGTGGTGGGGCGGCGCGCGTCGGTGGCGGTCAGCGTGAGCAGGGCGAGCGTCCCCCCGTCGTCGGGCAGGGCGACGTCGGTGGCCTCGACGCGCAGCACGTGCGAGTCGGCCTCCGGGGGGAGGACGGGCGAGGACGGGTGCGACATGGGGATCTCCCGGGACGACGGTGTCCGACCGCCCGACCCTAGCCGGGACCTCGCCCGTGTCGCGCGCTCAGGACGCGAACGCCTCCGCGAGCCGCGGGGCCATCAGCGCGACCTGCCACGGTCGTGCCCCGCCCGCCGTCAGCCGCTCGGCCAGGTGCTCGGCGTCGGCGGGCGACGGCGGTGCCCAGCAGACCCGGCGCAGCAGGTCGGGCTGGAGCAGGTTCTCGGCGGGGACGTGGTGCGTCGCAGACAGCTCGGCGACCACGGCGCGGGCGGCGGTGAGCCGGTCGGCGGCCGCGGGGTCGCGGTCCGCCCACGCGCGCGGCGGCGGCGGGCCGTC
>NZ_RFFI01000146.1 GCF_003696205.1 Cellulomonas triticagri | reverse complement strand
TGGCCCTCGGCGCCCGGGCGGCCGCGGCCCCCGGGACCCGCCGCCGTGCGGGTGCGGGCGGGCAGGTCGCCCTGCTCGCCTCGGGCGCGCTGCTGGTCGCCCTGGTCACCGTGCCGGGGCTCGCCGCCACCGAGGCCGGGGCGCACGCCGTCCCGCACGGCTCCCACGGCTCTCCCTCGCCGGGCCTGCCCGCCGAGCAGAGCCACCACGGCGGGCACTGACCCGCCCCACGACCCCCGCACGGCGTCGGCCGGGACGGCTCCCCCGACGTCGTGCGGGATCACTCCCCCGCCCGGGGACGCGATGAGGCCCGGCCCCCCGCAGGGGAGCCGGGCCTCATCGGTGTCCGGGTGGGACGGGCCTCAGGCCGCGTCCTCCTCCGACGTCAGGTTCCGGGTCTTGTTCTGGTCGAGCAGGATCCCGGGGCCGTTCGTGGTCGAGACGGTCGCCTTGGTGATGTAGCGGCCCTTCGACGCGGACGGCTTCAGACGGAGGATCTCCTCCAGGGCCGCGGCGTAGTTCTCCACCAGCTGGGTGTCCGAGAAGGACGTCTTGCCGATGATGAAGTGCAGGTTCGCGTGCTTGTCGACACGGAACTCGATCTTGCCGCCCTTGATGTCGGCGACGGCCTTCGCGACGTCCATGGTCACGGTGCCGGTCTTCGGGTTCGGCATCAGACCACGCGGGCCGAGCACCTTGCCGAGACGACCGACCTTGCCCATGAGGTCCGGGGTGGCGACCGCGGAGTCGAAGTCGGTGTACCCGGCCGCGACCTTCTCGATCAGCTCGTCGCCGCCGACCTCGTCCGCACCGGCGGCGCGGGCCTGCTCGGCACGCTCGCCGTTCGCGAACACGATGACGCGGGCGGTCTTGCCGGTGCCGTGGGGCAGGTTGACCGTGCCGCGGACCATCTGGTCGGCCTTGCGCGGGTCGACACCGAGACGCATCGCGACCTCGACGGTCGCGTCGTACTTGGTGGTCGACGTGGCCTGCGCGAGGCGGATCGCCTGCAGCGGGTTGTAGGTGGTGCCGGCCTCGATCTTCTCGGCCGCGGCGCGGTACGCCTTGCTGTGCTTCGCCATCTGCTCTCTCCTTGCTTCTCAGCAGTCGTGGTCGTCGGGCCGCACAGGGCCCTGCCACTGACCCGCCCGGGACGTCCCCGGGCGGGGGTCGGTCGTGGGTGTCAGCCCTCGACCTTGATGCCCATCGACCGCGCGGTGCCGGCGATGATCTTCTCCGCGGCCGCGATGTCGTTGGCGTTGAGGTCCTCGAGCTTGGTCTGCGCGATCTCGCGGACCTGGGCCGAGGTCAGGGTGGCCACCTTGACGGTGTGCGGCGTGGGCGAGCCCTTGGCGACGCCCGCGGCCTTCTTGATCATCTCGGCGGCCGGCGGGGTCTTCGTGATGAAGGTGAAGGAACGGTCCTCGTAGACCGTGATCTCCACCGGGATCACGTTGCCGCGCTGCGACTCGGTGGCCGCGTTGTAGGCCTTGCAGAACTCCATGATGTTGACGCCGTGCTGACCCAGCGCCGGACCGATCGGCGGCGCGGGGGTGGCGGCACCAGCGTTGATCTGGAGCTTGATGAGGCCGGTGACCTTCTTCTTCGGGGGCATGAGCCACCCTTTCTTCTCTCGTGGGCCGACGCCGTGGGCGATGACCCGGTTGCAGTGCTGCGTCCTCGCGCGCCCCGGACGTCCGGGGCGGCGGGTCAGATCTTGGCGACCTGGTTGAACGACAGCTCGACCGGGGTCTCCCGGCCGAAGATGGAGACGAGGACCTTGAGCTTCTGGTTCTCGGGGCTGATCTCGGAGATCGTCGCGGGCAGCGTGTCGAACGGGCCGTCGGTGACGGTCACGGACTCGCCGACGGTGAAGTCGACCTCGATCGGGGTGGCCGACTTCTGCGCGGACGCCGAGGACGCCGCGGCCGGCTTCTCCTCGATCGTCGGGGCGAGCATCGAGAACACCTCGTCCTGCGTCAGCGGCACCGGCTGGTGGGTGTGGCCCACGAAGCCCGTGACGCCGGGGGTGTGCCGGACGGCGCCCCACGACTCGTCGGTGAGGTCCATGCGGACGAGGACGTAGCCGGGGATCCGGACGCGGCGCACGACCTTGCGCTGCGCGTTCTTGATCTCGACGACCTCCTCCATGGGGACCTCCACCTGGAAGATGAAGTCCTCCATGTTGAGGCTCTGGGTGCGGTTCTCGAGGTTCGTCTTCACGCGGTTCTCGTAGCCCGCGTAGGAGTGGATGACGTACCAGTCACCGGGCTGCGACCGCAGCTGCGCCTTGAACGCGGCGACCGGGTCCTCCTCGACGTCGGGCTCGTCGACCTCGACCTCGGCGACCTCGACGGTCTCGTCCTCGACGGCGTCGTCGCCGTCGGTGAGACCGGCGGCCTCGTCGGTGACCTCGGCCTGCTCGTCCGCGTCCGCCTCGACGGCCTCGACCGACGCCAGGACGTCGTCGAGCTCGGACTCGGCGGCGCCGACGGGCTCCTGCGATTCCTGCGACACGGGCGGACCTGCTTTCTGCTTGCGGGCGGGGAGGTGCTGAGGGGCGGGCGACCCGGCGCGCGGGGCCCGCGGGGGCTCAGCCCCCGAAGATCCAGCGCGTCGCCTGGCCGATACCCAGGTCGACGACGGTCACGAACGCCATGACGACCGCCACGAACACGAGGACGACCCCGGTGTAGGTGACGAGCTCGTTGCGCGTCGGCCGGACGACCTTCTTGAGCTCGGCGACGACCTGGCGGACGAAGAGCGCGATCCGGGCGAACAGGCCACGGCGCTTCTCCGGGGCCGGCTTGTCCTTGCCGCTGCTCCGGGCGGGCTCGTCCGCGTCGGACGCCGCCACGGGTGCCGAGTCGCTCACCTGATCCGTTCCCCTACGTCTCGCGACGCCGGCGGGACGCCGGTCGCCTCATGTCGGCCGCCGGCCCGGCCGGGGATCCCCGGAGGCCCGCGGTCCGTGACCACACGCAGGGCAGGCGAGACTCGAACTCGCAACCGCCGGTTTTGGAGACCGGTGCGCTACCAATTGCGCCACTACCCTTCGGCGACCGCCACCACCACGATGCCGTCCGCACCCTCGCGGGCGCGGCTCATCATGGCGGACGTCAACCGCCGACGGCCTACTGTACGCGACCGGCGCCCACTTATCGAACCGCCCGGGCCCCGGACCTCACCCGCACCCCGTGGCGGTGTTCTGCCAGGATGGGTCACGTGAGCGCGCACGCCCCGAGTCAGCAGCCCACCAGCCCCGCCGCGGGCCCGACCGACCGCCGTCGCGTCTCCGCGCGCGTCGGCGGCATCGCCGAGTCCGCGACGCTCGCGGTCGACGCCAAGGCCAAGGCCCTCAAGGCGGCCGGCCGGCCCGTCATCGGCTTCGGCGCGGGCGAGCCGGACTTCCCGACGCCGGACTACATCGTCGAGGCCGCCGTCGCCGCCGCCCGGGACGCCGCGAACCACCGCTACTCCCCCGCCGGCGGCCTGCCCGTGCTGCGCGAGGCCGTCGCCGCCAAGACGCTGCGCGACTCGGGCTACGCGGTCGACCCCGCCGACGTCCTCGTGACCAACGGCGGCAAGCAGGCCGTCTACCAGGCGTTCGCGACGCTGCTCGACCCGGGCGACGAGGTGCTGCTGCCCGCCCCGTACTGGACGACGTACCCCGAGGCGATCCGCCTGGCGGGCGGCGTGCCGGTCGAGGTCGTCGCGGGCGTGGACCAGGGCTACAAGGTCACCCTCGAGCAGCTCGAGGCCGCGCGGACCCCGCGCACCAAGGTCCTGCTGTTCTGCTCGCCGTCCAACCCGACCGGCGCGGTCTACTCCCCGGAGCAGACCGAGGAGATCGGCCGCTGGGCGCTGGAGCACGGCATCTGGGTCGTCACGGACGAGATCTACGAGCACCTCACCTACGACGACGCCGTGTTCACCCCGGTGCTGCGCGTCGTCCCCGAGCTCGCGGACACCACCGTCGTGCTCAACGGCGTCGCCAAGACCTACGCGATGACCGGCTGGCGGGTGGGCTGGCTCGTCGGCCCGCGCGACGTCGTCAAGGCCGCGACCAACCTGCAGTCGCACCTGTCGTCCAACGTCGCGAACGTCTCCCAGCGCGCGGCCGTCGCCGCGCTCACCGGGGACCTGTCCGCCGTGGCCGCGATGCGCGAGGCGTTCGACCGCCGCCGCCGGACGATGGTGCGGATGCTGTCGGAGATCGACGGCATCCGGATCCCCGCCCCCGAGGGCGCGTTCTACGCGTACCCGGCCGTGCACGGGCTGCTCGGCCGCACGTTCCGCGGGGTCACCCCGACGACGTCCGCCGAGCTCGCCGCGCTGCTGCTCGACCAGGCCGAGGTCGCGGTCGTGCCCGGCGAGGCGTTCGGGCCCAGCGGGTACCTGCGGCTGTCGTACGCCCTGGGCGACGACGACCTCGCCGAGGGCGTCGGGCGCATCCAGGCGCTGCTCGCCGAGGGCTGAGGCCTAGAGCGCGATGTCAGCCCTAGCCCTGCGGCGGGTGACGGAGTCAACGATGCCGCCCATGAGTACGTCGACGTCTGTCGAGGGCCGGTCCAGTGGAAACTGGATGCCGTCACGTGCGTGGCGTTCGCGCTGGGCCCGTGCACGAGCGAGTGCTTCGCCCATCCGTCCGGCGTACGGAGCGAAGTCTGCCTGCGTCCCTTTGATGTAGCCCTGCTCACATGCTGCAGAGAGCGCGGCTTCCACGGCCTTCTGATCGCAAGACAGGCTGAATTCGCGCAGGTGCCACACGAGCCACACCTCGAAGCTCGGGTTGGACAGGGCAAGACGAACCCCGCGCTTCGCGGCCAGTGCCCGCGCTTCCTCGACCCGAGCGGTACGACCGTCGTGGTCGACGACGGCCCATACCTCGTCGAAATCCGCCCTGGATTCGCGCGCCTTCGCCGCCTGGGAGACGACCGCGACCGCGTCAGATCTCTTCCCGACGACCGCCTGAACCGTGACACCCTCTCGCAGTACTCGCTGGACGTAGGTGAAGTACGCCTTCTCGGTCTGCCCTTCGCAGACGACAAGGAACCTCCGCCCCGGTTCGCGTCGCGGAGCTCCCCGCGCGGTCGAGCGGGGCGGACGGTGCTGACGCCCCACCTCAGCGCTCCCGACCCTCGAACAGGGACGTGCTCAGCAAGGGCACCGCTCCATACCTGCCCTGGAGGTACTGGCGCTCGAGGTCCGAACTGCCTCTTGGCTTGTAATCGGTCAACGGGATCAGCTCGATCTGACCATGTCGCGACTTCTCCACGAACCAGATCTGGTCGCGATCCAGCACGTACCCGAGACCGGCGAAGTCACCGAGCAGCGTGGTGTCGTGCGTCGAGAACAGCAACTGAGCGCCGTACGGATTCGACTCGACAGACTGGAAGAGCTCGACCACTGCGCGCACCAGCAGGGGGTGCATGCTCGACTCGATTTCGTCGACAGCCAGCACCGAACCCGCGGCTAGAGCTTCGACCACAGGCCCGGCGAGTGCGAACAGCTCCTGCGTCCCTGCAGACTCGTCATCCCACGCGAACGGGACGGGCGGGCGCCCGTCGACCTGATGGAGCAGACGAGGCCTCCGATTGTTCTCGACGAAGTCGCGCGCCTGGGCTTCACCACTAAAGACATCAGCCGACGTGATCATCTGCACGAAACCCTCGGGGACCTCGTGCGCCGGGTCATCGGCCTCCGCGATCCCGCGGATACCCAGGTCTGCCGCGAGCAGCAGCCTCTCAACCGCCCTACGCCCCGCCTCCGAGCCCTCGACGAGCTCTCTCGTCTGACGGATCCGCAGGGGCTGGTTGTCGGCACCCGCGATACCGGGGCCGAGTCGTGAACGGAACCACGCGTACACCGGAAGAAGAGCCGCGAAGTTCTCTTGCGCGGCGCGCGACAGAAAGAGGGAGTCGGCCCGGGTGGCGTCGATGATCGCGCTCTTGCGGCCCTTGAGATACGACGTCGCGTCGACAGTAGTCACTCCGTCCTCGGACGTCCGGCGTTCGAACAGCCGTCGCTCGACTTTGCGCGTCGCATCCAACGGCGTCTGGTAGAGCCACTCAGCGGTGAACCTGTCTGCCAACGCCTCGAAGCCGTACCGGTATTCGGAGTCGCCCAGGCGGATCTGGACCTCGAACGACATCGGGCGCTCGTCGTCCGGCTCGTCGAAGTGGAACGGCTGGATCGGAACTGAGCTCCCCGCCTCCCAGCGCGCGGAGTCCCGGACCATGTGACGCATCCAGTACAGCGCCTCGAGGACCGTGGACTTGCCCGAGGCGTTCGCGCCGTAGAGCGCGAGCACCGGGGTGACCCCACCAGGAGTCGGCGCGTCAAGGTCCAGGCGCGAACGATGTCCACCGCCCGCCCGGGTGAACAGCATCCGCTGCTCTTCTCGTATCGCACGAAAGTTCGCCACGCTGAACGCGATGAGCATGGACAAGCCTCCAGTGGCGATCTGAGACACAAGACAGAACAGATCGACCTTACACCGCGGCGCCGTGTCGTCAGGCCCGCTGGGGAGCACCTACCCGTCCACCGATCGGTGGACGGCAGGTCCCGTCCGCCGGTCGTCCCGCCGCCGCGACCGCCCCGGCCAGGCTGGTGCCATGGACGACAACCTCGCGGTCCGGGTCACGGGCCTGCAGAAGCGGTACGGCGAGAAGCGCGCCGTCGACGGGCTGGACCTCGCGGTCGCCCGCGGCGAGATCGTCGCGGTGCTCGGGCCGAACGGTGCGGGCAAGACGACGACGGTCGAGATCCTCGAGGGCTACCGGCGGCGGGACGGCGGCGACGTCCGCGTCCTCGGCGTCGACCCCCAGACCGCGGGCCGCGACTGGCGCGCCCGCATCGGCATCGTGCTGCAGACCAGCAACGACCTCGCCGAGGCCACGGTCGCCGAGCTCGTGCACCACTTCGCCCGGTACTACCCGGACCCCCGCGACCCCGACGAGGTCATCGACGCCGTCGGCCTGCGCGAGAAGGCCCGCACCCGGTCCCGGCAGCTGTCCGGCGGGCAGCGGCGCCGCCTCGACGTCGCGCTCGGCATCGTCGGGCGCCCGGAGCTGCTGTTCCTCGACGAGCCCACGACCGGGTTCGACCCCGAGGCCCGGCACGCGTTCTGGTCCCTGATCCGCGGGCTGCGCGCCGACGGCACGACCATCCTGCTCACCACGCACTACCTGGAGGAGGCGGAGCAGCTGGCCGACCGGGTCGCCGTCGTGAACGCGGGCCGGGTCGTCGCGGTGGACACCCCCGCCGACCTCGGCGGCCGCCAGGCCCGCAAGGCCGTGGTGCGCTGGACGGAGGGCGGCGCGGTGCGCGAGGAGCGCACGGACACGCCCGCCGCCGTCGTCGCCGCGCTCGCGACCCGGCTCGGCACCGAGGTCCCCGGCCTCCAGGTGCTCCGCCCGACGCTGGAGGACGTGTACCTCGGCCTGATCGCCGACGCCGAGGCGGCTCCCGCACCCGCCACCGCACCCGACGCGGTCGACGCCGCGCCCGCACTCACCGCCACGGAGGCCGCGCGATGAGCACCACCACCCTCGACGGCGCGAGCCGACCGCGCACCGCCCGGCCGCTGCCCGGCACGCTGCGTCTCGGCGTCGAGCGCGCCCGCTACGAGATCCGCGCGTTCTTCCGCGAGCGCGACGCGATCATCTTCATCTTCGCGTACCCGATCATCATGCTCGCGATCTTCGCGACGGTCTTCGGGCAGGACGGCGCGGAGGTCGGCGACGGCGTCCCGTTCGCGCAGTACTTCCTGCCCGGGATGATCGCGACCGGCGTCCTGCTGTCGTCGTTCCAGTCGCTGGCCATCTCCATCCCGGTCGAGCGCGACGAGGGCGGCCTCAAGCGCCTCGGCGGCACGCCGCTGCCGCCCGCGTCGTACTTCCTCGGCAAGGTCGGGCAGGTGCTCGTCGTGTCGGTGGTGCAGGTGGCGCTGCTGCTCGCGGTCGCGGCGCTGGCGTTCGACGTCACGCTGCCGGACGACGCCGCGCGCTGGGGGACGTTCGCGTGGGTGTTCGTGCTCGGTGTGGCCGCCGGCGCGATCTGCGGCGTCGGGTTCTCGTCGCTGCCGCGCTCGGGCCGGTCCGCGAGCGCCGTCGTCACCCCCGTGGTGCTGGTGCTGCAGTTCATCTCCGGCGTGTTCTTCACGTTCTACGAGCTGCCGACCTGGATGCAGCAGGTCGCGTCGGTGTTCCCGCTGAAGTGGATGGCGCAGGGCATGCGCTCGGTGTTCCTGCCGGAGTCCGCCGCGTCGCTGGAGCCCGCGGGCACCTGGGAGCACGGGATGACCGCCGCGGTGCTCGCCGCGTGGCTGGTGGTCGGGCTGGTCGTCGGGGTGCGGACGTTCCGGTGGCGGCGGCGTGACGACGGCTGACGCACCGGGCCACACTGGGGCGCATGCGGATGTCGACGCCCTGCCGGGCCGCGACCGGGGCGGGTCGGTGACCCGGCGCCCGGGCGGCGCGCTCGCGCGGGCCCGGCGCCGC
>NZ_RFFI01000145.1 GCF_003696205.1 Cellulomonas triticagri | reverse complement strand
CCGCCCGCCCGGCCGGTGAGCAGGAGCGCGCGTCGTCCGCGCGCCTGGCGACGACCGCCCTGCTGTTCCAGGCGCCGGAGGCCCCGCGCCGCCGTCGCCGCGCGCAGGCGCCCTCGGGCTCGCCCGAGGCGATCTCCGCCGCCGCGGCCGAGGCCCCGGAGGCCGTCGAGCCCGTCGAGGCCGAGCAGGAGCAGGCCGCTCCCGCCGAGGAGCGCTCCGGGTCGTCCCGCCGTCGCGGGCGTCGTGGCCGGTCGCGCGGTGAGCGCGCCGAGGTCGAGCAGGCGCCGGTCGAGGACGAGGCCACCGAGGTCGACGAGGACGCGGTCGAGGTCGCCGAGGACGTCGAGCCCACGGAGTCCGCCGAGCAGGCCGAGGTCGAGTCCGAGGACGCCGAGGACGGCGGCCCGCGCCGCAGCCGTCGCCGCCGCGGCGGTCGCGGTCGCCGCTCGCGCGGTGGTGACGCCGAGGACGCGTCGACCGACGAGCCGCAGGACGACGCGCCTGCCGCCGAGGAGGGCGACGAGGACGCGGACGCCGAGCGCGAGGACGCCGCCGAGGACCAGGCCGAGGGCGAGGAGGGCGGCAGCAGCCGTCGCCGTCGCCGTCGTCGCCGTTCGGGCCGCGGGGGCGACGAGGGCTCCGGCGAGTCCGGCTCGGGCCGCTCGTCGCGCTCCGGCTCGCGTGGTGGCGGGGACGAGGTCACCGCGCTGCGCGGCTCGACCCGCCTGGAGGCCAAGCGCCAGCGCCGCCGCGAGGGCCGGGACGCCGGTCGTCGCCGCCAGATCATCACCGAGGCCGAGTTCCTGGCCCGCCGGGAGTCCGTCGAGCGCTCGATGATCGTGCGCGAGGCGCACGGCAAGACGCAGATCGCCGTGCTCGAGGACGGGGTGCTGGTCGAGCACTACGTGTCCCGGCAGGCGCAGGTCTCGATGGCCGGCAACGTGTACCTCGGTCGCGTGCAGAACGTGCTGCCGAGCATGGAGGCCGCGTTCGTGGACGTCGGCAAGGGCCGCAACGCGGTGCTGTACGCCGGCGAGGTCAACTGGGACGCCGCCGGTCTGGACGGCGGGCAGCCGCGCCGCATCGAGCAGGCGCTGAAGTCCGGCGACTCCGTGCTGGTCCAGGTCACCAAGGACCCGATCGGCCACAAGGGCGCGCGCCTGACGTCGCAGATCACCCTGGCGGGCCGCTACCTGGTCTACGTGCCCGGTGGCGGCATGACCGGCATCAGCCGCAAGCTGCCCGAGCCCGAGCGCGCGCGCCTCAAGAAGATCCTGCGCGAGGTCGTCCCGGACTCCGCGGGCGTCATCGTGCGCACCGCAGCCGAGGGGGCGAGCGAGGAGGAGCTGCGCGCCGACATCGCCCGCCTGCAGTCGCAGTGGGAGGCCATCGAGAAGAAGTCCAAGACCGCGTCGGCGCCCGCCCTGCTGCAGGGTGAGCCCGACCTCGCGATCCGCGTGGTCCGCGACATCTTCAACGACGACTTCTCCTCCCTGGTCGTCCAGGGCGACGAGGCGTGGTCGACCATCTCCGGGTACATCGGGGAGCTCGCGCCCGACCTCGCGGAGAAGGTGTCGAAGTACACCGGCACCGGCGACGTCTTCCACGACCACCGCGTCGACGAGCAGCTCGCCAAGGGCATGGACCGCAAGGTCTGGCTGCCGTCCGGCGGCTCGCTGGTCATCGACCGCACCGAGGCCATGACGGTCGTGGACGTCAACACCGGCAAGTTCACCGGTGCGGGCGGCACGCTCGAGGAGACGGTCACCCGGAACAACCTCGAGGCCGCGGAGGAGATCGTCCGCCAGCTCCGGCTGCGCGACATCGGCGGCATCATCGTCATCGACTTCATCGACATGGTGCTCGAGTCCAACCGCGACCTCGTGCTCCGCCGGCTGGTGGAGTGCCTGGGCCGCGACCGCACCAAGCACCAGGTCGCCGAGGTCACCTCGCTGGGCCTGGTGCAGATGACCCGCAAGCGGGTCGGCCAGGGCCTGGTCGAGGCGTTCTCCGAGACCTGCGAGCACTGCCACGGCCGTGGCTTCATCGTGCACAGCGAGCCGGTGGAGAAGAACACCAAGGGCGACGCCGGCGCGCAGCAGCAGGCCCCGGCCGAGCCGGGCGAGGGCAAGAAGTCGCGCCGCAAGCGCGGGGGAGCGGCCAAGGAGCAGACGGCCGCCGCGTCGTCCTCGGCGCCGAGCACCTCGGTGCCGGTGCTGCCCGAGGCCCGCGAGGCCGTGAAGGCGACGCTGGCGACCATCGCCGCCGCCGCCGCGCACGCCCACGTGCACGACGACGAGGCGCCCGCCGCCCCCGAGGCCGCGGACACCACGACCGACGCCGTCGAGGCCGAGGTCGTCGTCGAGCCCGTCGCCGTCGCGGACGAGCCGGTGGCCGCGGCCCCGACCGACCTGCCCAAGCTGGACGTCATGGCCGCGCTCGGCGACCTCGCCGTGCGGGTCCCGTCCGCGGACGACGACCAGCACCTCGAGCTGACCCCGGTGGACCCGGGCCTGTTCGACATGCCGCCGCTGGAGCTCCCGGTCCGCGACGGCGACGACGGCTGACGCGAGGTCGCCGGGCGTCACCCCTGGTGGGGAGGCGCCCGGCGGTCCCCGCACCGGGGCCCGGGCCGTGGTTTGACCCTCGGCGGTGGGCCCGCGTATCCTTGAACGTCGGTGCGTTCTGACGGTGATCGTGCGAGCAGTGCTCAGCACGGTCGGTCGACGGGAAGCACCGTTCGTTGCGTGACGCCCCAGCGGCGCCGACGTCCCGGGCTCCGCGGCCACCGCGGTGGCGCGCCCGGGGTCGGCAGCAGGGCGGGGCGCCCCCCAGAACCTGAAGTTCGACGAGCAGAGATGAGCAGCAACGTGGTGTACGCGATCGTGAAGGCCGGCGGCCGTCAGGAGAAGGTCGCCGTCGGCGACGTCGTCGTCGTGGACCGTCTCGCGGCCGGCGCCGGTGCCACCGTCGAGCTGCCCGCGCTCCTGCTCGTCGACGGCACCGCCGTGACGTCGGACGCCGCGGCGCTCGCCAAGGTCAAGGTCACCGCCGAGGTCGTCCGGGACGAGAAGGGCCCGAAGATCGACATCCTGCGGTACAAGAACAAGACGGGCTACCGCCGTCGCCAGGGTCACCGCCAGCAGCTGACCCGCCTCAAGGTCACCGGCATCAAGTGACCTCGCGGGGCCGCCGCAAGGTGACCCGTGACCCCGTCCCCGTAGACAGCACCGCAGGAAAGCAGGCCTGAGATGGCACACAAGAAGGGCGCGAGCTCCTCGCGCAACGGTCGGGACTCGAACGCCCAGCGCCTGGGTGTGAAGCGCTTCGGCGGCCAGGTCGTCAACGCCGGCGAGATCATCGTCCGCCAGCGTGGCACCCACTTCCACCCCGGCGTGAACGTCGGCCGTGGCGGCGACGACACGCTGTTCGCCCTCACCGCGGGCGCCGTGCAGTTCGGCACCCGTCGTGGCCGCAAGGTCATCGACATCGTCGCGGCGGTCTGACCCGCAGCACGCATCCGGCCGGAGGGGCGTACCGCACGAGCGGTGCGCCCCTTCGCCGTGTCACAGTGGGACCCCGTCCGGGTGTCCCACGGGACTCCCGTCGGGAGCCCGTCGCAGGCGGCGCAGCGCCGCCGAGCGGCCACCGGGAGGTGGACCGCCGAGCCGTCCCCGGGGCGGCGGATCGAGGAGAGGTGTCATGGCCGCGTTCGTCGACCGGGTCGTCCTGCACGCCAGCGGGGGTAACGGCGGGCACGGCTGCGCCTCCATCCACCGCGAGAAGTTCAAGCCGCTCGCCGGCCCCGACGGGGGCAACGGCGGCAACGGCGGCAGCGTGATCCTCGTGGTCGACCCCCAGGTCACCACCCTGCTCGACTACCACCACGCCCCGCACCGGCACGCCCCCTCGGGCACCCAGGGCATGGGCGACCACCGCCAGGGCTCCACCGGCGCGGACCTGGTGTTGCCCGTCCCGGACGGCACCGTCGTGAAGTCCACCGACGGCGAGATCCTCGCGGACCTCGTGGGCGTCGGCGCGCAGTACGTCGTCGCCGAGGGCGGCCACGGCGGGCTCGGCAACGCCGCGCTGTCCTCGCAGCGGCGCAAGGCGCCGGGCTTCGCCCTGCTGGGCGAGGAGGGCGACGCCCTCGACGTCGTGCTCGAGCTCAAGACCATCGCCGACGTCGCCCTGGTCGGGTACCCGAGCGCCGGCAAGTCGAGCCTCGTCGCCGCGATGTCGGCGGCGCGCCCGAAGATCGCCGACTACCCGTTCACCACGCTCGTGCCGAACCTCGGCGTCGTGCAGGCCGGTGACGCGCGCTACACCGTCGCCGACGTCCCCGGGCTCATCCCGGGCGCCAGCGAGGGCAAGGGCCTCGGCCTGCAGTTCCTGCGGCACGTCGAGCGCTGCGCCGTCCTGGTGCACGTCCTCGACTGCGCCACGCTGGAGCCCGGTCGCGACCCGCTGAGCGACCTCGACGTCATCGAGGCCGAGCTCGCCGCCTACGCCGGTGACCTCGACATCGAGGGCGGTCGCGTCCCGCTCACCGAGCGCCCGCGCCTCGTCGTGCTGAACAAGATCGACGTCCCCGAGGCCCGCGAGCTCGCCGAGCTGGTGCGCACCGACCTCGAGGCGCGCGGCCTGCGCGTCTTCGAGATCTCCACCGCCAGCCACGAGGGCCTGCGCCCGCTGACGTTCGCGCTCGCGGAGGTCGTGGAGCAGGCGCGCCGCGAGGCCCCCGCCCCCGAGGCGACCCGCGTCGTGCTGCGCCCGCGCGCCGTGGACGAGGCCGGGTTCACCGTGACCCGCCGCGTCGAGGGCGACCGCGAGTACTTCCAGGTCCGCGGCACCAAGCCCGAGCGCTGGGTCCGGCAGACCGACTTCGCCAACGACGAGGCCGTCGGCTACCTCGCGGACCGGCTCGCCCGGATCGGCGTCGAGGAGAAGCTGCTCAAGGCCGGCGCCGTCGCGGGCGCCGAGGTCGTGATCGGCGACGGCCCGCGCGCGGTCGTCTTCGACTGGGAGCCGACGCTCATGACCGGCTCCGAGCTGCTCGGCGGACCGCGCGGCACGGACCAGCGCATCGAGGAGCGCAGCCGCCCGACGCGTGGCGAGAAGCGCCAGGAGTACAAGGAGCGCATGGACGCCAAGGCCGAGGCGCGCGCCGAGCTCTGGACGGAGCGCGAGGCGGGTCTCTGGCGCGAGGACTGACGCCCGCGCCGCCCACAGGGTGGGCCGGTGCACGGTCCGACCCGGGCGCGGGGGGACAATGGCGCGCGTGAGTGCCGCTGCGCTGTCCGACCGTCGTCTGCTGCCCGAGGTCCGCCGCGTGGTGGTCAAGGTCGGGTCGTCCTCGCTGACGTCGCCGGACGGCCCGCTGGACCCGGAGCGGCTGCGCGCGCTGGTCGACGTCCTCGCCGCGCGCGTCAACGGCGGTCACCAGGTCGTCCTGGTGTCGTCGGGTGCCATCGCGACCGGCATGGAGCCGCTGGGGCTCGCCCGTCGCCCGCGGGACCTCGCGACCCAGCAGGCCGCCGCGTCCGTGGGGCAGGGGCTGCTGGTCGCGCACTACACGCGCGCCTTCGCCGCGCACGGGCTGCGGGTCGGGCAGGTGCTGCTCACCGCCGACGACACCATGCGCCGCACCCAGTACCGCAACGCGCAGCGCGCCCTGGACCGGCTGCTGGACCTCGGCATCGTGCCGATCGTCAACGAGAACGACACGGTCGCGACCGACGAGATCCGGTTCGGCGACAACGACCGGCTCGCGGCCCTGGTGTCGCACCTGGTGCACGCGGACGCGATGGCGCTGCTGACCGACGTGGACGGCCTGTACACCGGCCCGCCGAACCGCGAGGGCTCCCGCCGCATCGCGGAGGTGCGGGGTCCGAAGGACCTCGACGGCATCGACGTCACCGCCCGGGGCAGCGGCGTCGGCACCGGCGGCATGGTCACCAAGCTCGAGTCGGTCGCCATCGCGACGGCCTCCGGCATCCCCGTCGTGCTGACCTCGGCCGCGCAGGTCGCGCCCGCGCTGGAGGGCGCGGACGTCGGCACCTGGTTCGCCGCGACGGGTCGCCGCGCGTCCACCCGGCTGCTCTGGCTCGCGTACGCGGCGCGCACCCGGGGGCGGCTGGTGCTGGACGACGGTGCCGTGCGGGCCGTGGTCGAGCGCGGCAAGTCGCTGCTGCCCGCCGGGGTCACCGCCGTCGAGGGCGAGTTCGAGGCCGGGGACCCCGTCGAGATCGCCGGGGCGGACGGGACCGTCGTCGCGCGCGGCCTGGTGGCGTACTCCGCGCAGGAGGCGCCCGCGCTCCTCGGGCGGACCACCGCCGAGCTGCGCGCGGACCTGGGGGAGGGGTACGACCGCGAGCTCGTGCACCGCGACGACCTGGTGCTGGTCCGCCGACGCCGCTGAGCGGGGCGGCGTCACCCGGACGTGCGATCCGCCCGCGCGCGGACGTCCACCGGGCGGAAGCCGCGTCGAACCGGCGGGTCCCCGGCACTAGTCTGGCGGGATGACCACCTCCCTCGACGCCCCGGCCACGGGCGGGGCGCACGCGCAGCCCCCCGTGCCGACGTCGCCGTCCGGCCCCGCGCCCGACGTGACGGAGGCCGTCCTCGACGTCGCCCGGCGGGCCAAGGTCGCCGCGCGCGCCCTGGCCGTCGCGACCCGCGGCGTCAAGGACGCGGCGCTGCACGCGCTGGCGGACGCCCTCGTCGCCGAGGCCGACGCGGTCGTCACCGCCAACGTCGAGGACCTCGCGCGCGGCCGCGCCTCGGGGCTGTCCGACGGCCTGCTCGACCGGCTCGCCCTCGACCCCGCGCGGATCTCCGCCATCGCCGGTGCGCTGCGCGAGGTCGCGGCGCTGCCCGACCCGGTCGGGGAGGTCGTGCGGGGCTCCACGCTGCCCAACGGCCTGCGGATGCGGCAGGTCCGCGTCCCCATGGGCGTCGTCGGCATGATCTACGAGGCGCGGCCCAACGTCACGGTCGACGCCGTCGGCCTGACGCTGAAGAGCGGCAACGCCGTGGTGCTGCGCGGCGGGTCCGCGGCGGCGTCCAGCAACGCCGTCATCGTGGACGTGCTGCGCCGGGCGCTGGTGGCGCAGGGCCTGCCCGCCGACCTGGTCCAGACCGTCGACGTGTTCGGCCGTCCTGGCGGCGTCGCGCTGATGCACGCGCGCGGGCTGGTGGACGTCCTCGTCCCGCGCGGCGGGGCCGACCTCATCCGCACCGTCGTGCGGGAGGCCACCGTCCCGGTCATCGAGACCGGGGTCGGCAACGTGCACGTCTACGTCGACGCCACCGCGGACCCGGCCGTCGCGCTGCCGATCCTGCTCAACGCCAAGACGCAGCGGGTCGGCGTGTGCAACGCCGCCGAGACGCTCCTCGTGCACCGCGACGCGGCGGAGTCGTTCCTGCCGTCCGCGCTCACGGCGCTCGACCAGGCGGGCGTGACCGTGCACGGCGACGACGTGACCGCCGCCCTCGCGCCCGCGGACGTGACCGTCGTGCCCGCGACCGACGAGGACTGGGCCACCGAGTACCTGTCCCTCGACCTCGCGGTGCGCGTCGTCGACGACCTCGACGCCGCGCTCGACCACATCCGCACCTGGAGCTCCGGGCACACCGAGGCCATCGTCACGCGCGACCTGGCGTCGTCCGAGCGGTTCGTCGCGGAGGTGGACTCCGCCGCCGTCATGGTGAACGCCTCCACGCGGTTCACCGACGGCGGGCAGCTCGGCCTCGGAGCCGAGATCGGCATCTCCACCCAGAAGCTGCACGCCCGCGGTCCCATGGGCCTCGGCGAGCTGACCACCACCAAGTGGGTCGTGCACGGCGACGGGCACGTCCGCCCGTGACACCCCGCCGCCGACCACGCCGTCCCTGACCCCGCCCCGCGCGCCCCGACCGTCCGGTCCGTGGACGTGCGACACTTGACCCTCACCTCAACCCCTCCCGGGAGGACCACGTGAACGCTGCGCTGCGCGTCGCCGAGACGGCCGCCGAGCACACCACCGAGCTGCCGTTCAGCCCCGTCGTGTTCGGCCTGGTCGGCTTCGGCGTCCTCATCGCCCTGCTGCTCGTGACCTTCGCGTTCCGGAGCGTCGGCACGCGCCACCGCTGAGGGCAGGGGACCCGCATCCGATGACGCAGCGACGAGCCCGGCTCGGGGTGATGGGCGGCACGTTCGACCCGATCCACCACGGCCACCTCGTCGCCGCGAGCGAGGTCGCCGCGCGGTTCGACCTCGACGAGGTCGTCTTCGTCCCCACCGGGGCGCCGTCGTTCAAGCAGGACGTCCCCGTGACGCCCGCCGAGCACCGGTACCTCATGACGGTCATCGCCACGGCGTCGAACCCGCGGTTCACCGTCAGCCGCGTCGACATCGACCGCCCGGGGCTGACGTACACCGTCGACACCCTGCGTGACCTCGCCGCCGACCGGCCCGACGCCGACCTCTACTTCATCACCGGGGCCGACGCGATCGCCCAGCTCCTGTCGTGGAAGGACTCCGCCGAGCTGTTCGAGCGGGCCCGGTTCGTCGCGGTCACGCGGCCCGGGCATACGCTCTCCGTGGCAGGGCTGCCCGCCGACCGCGTGAGCCAGTGGGAGATCCCCGCCCTCGCCATCTCGTCCACCGACGTGCGCGCCCGCGCGCGGGACGGCAAGCCGGTCTGGTACCTCGTGCCGGACGGCGTCGTCCAGTACATCGCCAAGCACGGTCTGTACCGAGGAAGTCAGTCATGAGCGAACCCGGCACCCCGCCGACCCGCAGGGAGCTGCGGGAGCGCGAGGCCGCCCGGCTCGCGGCGGCCGAGC
>NZ_RFFI01000144.1 GCF_003696205.1 Cellulomonas triticagri | reverse complement strand
AGCGCGGCGGCGGGCGGCCGTCCCGGCGGCGGGCGCTCGCCCCGGCCCACGGCCACGCACCTGTTCAACGGCATGCGCCCCTTGCACCACCGCGACCCCGGTCCGGTGGCGGCCTGCCTCGCGGCCGCGGCGCGCGGCGACCTGGTGGTGGAGCTCGTCGCGGACGGCACGCACCTGGCGGACGGCACGGTGCGGGCGGTGTTCGACCTCGTCGGCCCGGGGTCGATCGCGCTGGTGACCGACGCGATGGCGGCGGCGGGGATGGCGGACGGCGACTACCGGCTCGGCCCGATGGCGGTGCGGGTCGGCGGCGGCGTGGCCCGGCTGCTCGAGGACGACGGTTCGGCGGGCGCCATCGCGGGCGGCACGGCGCACCTGGTGGACGTGGTGCGCCAGGTCGCGGCGTCGGGCGTGGGCCTGGTCGCGGCGGCCCGCGCGGCCGCGACCACCCCGGCGGAGGTGCTGGGCCGCCCCGACCTCGGCGCGCTGGTGGCGGGACGGCGTGCCGACGTCGTGGTGACCGACGGGGACGTCGTCCCGGTCGCGGTCTACCGGGCGGGGGCGCTCGTCACGGTGTGACGCCTGGGGCGGCCACGCTGCCGTGGTCGGTGTAGGTGGGGCTGACCAGGCGGGTCTCGGCGAGGTCCTCCCCGGCCAGGCGCGCCATCACCATCTCGACGGCGATCCGGCCGATGCGCTCGCCGGGGACCTCGATGATCGACACCGGCACGGGCAGGGCGGCGGCGAGGTCGGCGGGGCTGACCGCGACGATCGACAGGTCCTCGGGGACGCGCAGCCCGCGCTCGGCGGCGCGGGCGAGCAGCCCGCCGAGGGCCGCCTCGTTGTGCACGACGAGACCGGTGGTGCCGGGGTGCTCGGCGAGCACCCGGTCCAGCGCGAGCGCCCCGCCGGTGAACGTCGGCTCGGCCGGGACGACCGGGGCGCTCATCCCGCTGGCGGCGGCCTGCTCCAGCACGCCGTGCCGCATCCGCACGGCGTAGTTGGCGCGGTGGTCGAGGCGGTCCTGGGACGCGCCGACGAGCACGACGTGCTCGTGCCCGTGCCGCGCGAGCTCACGCACCGCGAGCCGCCCGGCGCCGGAGAAGTCCAGGTCCACGCAGCTCAGCCCCGTGGTGTCGTCGGGGACGCCGATGAGGATGCTCGGCAGCGCGAGCGAGCGCAGCGCGGGCAGCCGGGCGTCGTCGGCCTCGATGTCCATGACGATCAGCGCGTCGGCGGTCGAGGACGCCGCGATGCGGGACATGCCCTGCGGGTCGTCCTGGGTGAGCACGAGGACGTCGTGGTCGTGCTCCCGGGCGGTCGTGACCACCCCGCCGACGAACTGCATGATGATCTGCACGTTGATGCCCGGCCGGAACGGCACCATCAGCGCGATGACGTTGCTGCGGCTGGAGGCGAGCGCCCGCGCCCCGGCGTGCGGGCGGTACCCGAGGTCCGCCACGGCGCGCTGCACGCGCTCCCGGGTGGGGGCGGAGATGGTGCGCTTCCCGCTCAGCACGTAGCTGACGGTCGACACCGAGACGCCCGCCGCGCGGGCCACGTCGCCGATCGTCGCCATCGGCCCAGGGTAGTGGTGCGCGGGAGCACCTGGTGGCGCCCGTCCGGTCCGGTGCGGGGGTGGGGTGGGCGGGGTGCGTCGTGGGGTGCGCTGGGCTGTGCAAACGCTTCGATGATGTCGTCGCGCCAGACGCCCTGACCGGGGATCGCGGCGGGTCGGAGCGCGATGGCCATCGGGTTCTGGAGCGAGTGCGTGCGTCGGGCTATGTCGAAGCGATTCGACCATCGTCGTGATCGTTTCGATACCTCCGGGTCTGGACGGCGCCCGGTGCCCGGGTCTACGGTGCTGTCGCGCGAAGCGCTTCGACACCTCATCGACGAGGTGTCGGGACAGCCGTCGAGGAGGACAGCTCGTGGTGGTGACCATGCAGGACGTCGCACGTCGTGCCGGCGTCGCGCTGTCCACGGTCTCCGCCGCGCTGACCGGGACCCGTCCCGTCTCCGCCACCACGCGGGCCCGGGTCGAGGCGGCCGCCGCCGAGCTCGGCTTCCGGCCCAACGCCCTCGCCCGGGGCCTCGCCAGCCGCCGGAGCCACGTCCTCGCGCTGACGCACCCGGTCGGCGCCGCGGGCCTGAGCCGCACCTCCGCGGAGTTCGTGCTCGGCGCCGCCGGTGCGGCCCAGGAGCGCGGGTACCAGCTCGTGCTCTGGCCGTTCGCCGTCGAGGACGCCGACGGGCTGGTCGGCGTCGCCCGGCAGGGGCTCGCCGACGGCGTGCTCGTCATGGAGGTGCACGCCGCCGACGCCCGGGTCCGGGCGCTGCGCGAGGCCGGGGTCCCGGTCGCCCTCATCGGCCGCACCGACGACCCCGCCGACGCCGCGCTGCCGACCGTCGACATCGACTTCGCCGCCACGCTCACCGAGGCCGTCGCCCACCTCGCCGACCTCGGGCACCGGCGCATCGCGTTCGTGAACCACGCCGCGCACCGCACCGCCGAGGGCCACGGCCCCACCCGGCGGGCGGCCGCCGCGTACGACGCCGCGATGGCCGCGCGCGGGCTCACGCCCGTGCAGGTGGCCGCCGAGGAGTCCGTGGTCGGCGGCCGCGCCGCCCTCGCCGGGCTGCTCGACGGGGACGCGCCCGCGCCGACGGCTGTCATCACCATGAACGAGGACGCCACGTTCGGCGTCGTCGCCGAGCTCGCCGCACGCCGCGTGACCGTCCCGGAGCGGATGTCCGTGCTCGCCGTGGTGTCGTCCCCGGCCGTCGCCGAGCAGACCGTCCCGCCGCTCACCACCCTGCACGCCCCCGGTGCGCAGCTCGGCCGGGCCGCCGTCGACGCGCTGCTCGCGCTGCTGCTCACCGGCGCGGCGCTGGCGCCCGTGCTCGAGCGGTGCCGGCTCGTGGACCACGGCAGCACCGGGCCGGTGCCCGCGGACGCCGAGCCCGGGGCCGCGGAGCCCGCGCCCGTCGTGCCCGCGGCGGCGGGCGCCCCCTAGACCCCCTGCCCGCCGACGCGGGCAGGCGACAGCACCACAGCACAGCAGAACTCGACGAGGAGGACGTGTGATGGCAGCTCACCGGAAGCGGTACGTGGCGGGAGCGCTCGCGCTCGCGCTGCCGCTGGCCCTGGCCGCGTGCGGCGGCGACAGCGGCGGCGGCACGGGCGGCGGCGACGGCGACACGCTGACCGTGTGGCACTACGAGAACGACGACTCGGCGATGGGTCAGGCGTGGGCCAAGGCCATCGAGATCTTCGAGGACGAGAACCCCGACGTCACCGTGAAGGTCGAGAACCAGACCTTCGAGCAGATCCAGAAGAACGCCAAGATCTTCCTCACCGGCGACGACGTCCCGGACGTCATGGAGTACAACAAGGGCAACGCGACCGCGGGCCAGCTCGCCTCGCAGGGCCTCATCACCCCGCTGACCGAGGAGGCCGACTCGCGCGGCTGGGCGGACACCCTGCCGGACTCGATCCAGACCACCGCGCAGTACGACGAGCAGGGCCTCATGGGCTCCGGCGACTGGTACGGCGTGCCGAACTACGGCGAGTTCGTCGGCGTCTACTTCAACCAGGACATGCTGGACGCGCAGGGCATCGCGGTGCCCACCACGTTCGACGAGTTCGAGGACGCGCTCGCCACGTTCAAGGCCGCGGGCATCACCCCGATCGCGACCGCCGGCTCCGAGTACCCGCTCGGCCAGCTCTGGTACGAGCTCGTGCTGCACTACGGCGACCGCGACCTGGTCGACGCCTACCAGCTGTTCACCGAGGACGTGGACTTCCAGGCCGAGGCGTTCACGCAGGCCACCGAGAAGCTCGACGAGTGGATCAAGGCGGGCTACATCGCCGGTGACTCCGCCGCGCTGACCGCCGAGGACATGGGCGTCTCGTTCATCAACGGCACCTACCCGCTGATGGTCTCCGGCTCCTGGTGGTTCGGCCGCCTGGTCGAGGAGATCCCGTTCACCTGGGGCCAGACGCTGTTCCCGGAGAACGACATGCACCCGGGCAGCTCCGGCAACCTCTGGGTCGTCCCGGAGAACGCGGCCAACAAGGACCTCGCCTACGAGTTCATCGACATCACCCTGCGCCCCGAGGTGCAGGAGATCCTCGGCCAGAAGGGCGGCCTGCCGGTCGCCGGCGACTCCGCGTCCATCACGGACGAGAAGACCAAGGAGATGACCGAGAACTTCGAGTCGATCCTCGACAGCGACGGCCTGGCGTTCTACCCCGACTGGCCGGTGCCCGGCTACTACGACGTGATCGTCAGCGAGCTGCAGTCGCTGGTCAACCAGTCCAAGAGCCCGTCGGAGGTGCTGGACGGCCTGTCCAACGCCTACGAGGAGGGCAAGACGGACCTGCTCGAGGGCTGATCCCCACCCCGCCCGGGCGGCGGCACGCGCTGCCGCCGCCCGGGCACCCCGACCTCGAGGAGCCGCATGTCCACCGTCGAACGCGCCGCCCCGCCGGCGCCGCCCCGCCGCCGCAGCAGCCGCTCGCGCCAGCGCCTCGGCTACCTGCCGTACCTGCTGCCCGGCCTCATCGCCTTCACCGTCGTGATCCTCATCCCGTTCGCGATGAACATCTGGTACAGCCTGCACAAGTGGAAGGGCGGCAACGCGCCGCTGCGCTGGTACGGGCTGGGCAACTACACCGACCTGCTCGCCGACGAGCAGTTCTGGACGTCGTTCCGGAACTCCATCGCGATGATCCTGGCGATGGTCGTGGTGCCGACGCTGCTCGGCCTGCTGCTCGCCACGACGCTGTTCGACGTCCTCGGCAAGCGGTTCGGCCCGCGCGTGGCCTCCGTGCTGCGGGCGACGTACTACCTGCCGCAGATCCTGCCCGTCGCCGTCGCCGGCGTGCTGTGGAACTGGATCCTCAACTCCCAGACCGGCGCCGTGAACGTGCTGCTCCGCGAGATCGGGGTGGCGAACCCGCCGAACTGGCTCGGTTCCACCGACACGGCGCTGCCGACCGTGATGCTCGTGCTGATCTGGATCCAGATCGGCTACCCGGTCGTCATCTTCATGTCGGCCCTGCAGCGCGTCGACCCCGAGCTGTACGAGGCCGCCGAGCTCGACGGCGCGGGCTGGTGGCACCGGTTCCGGGCCATCACGATCCCGCAGATCAAGCCCGAGACGTTCGTCATCACGCTCACCTGCACCGTCGCGGCGCTCAAGGTGTTCGGGCCGATCTACGTGCTGACCCGGGGCGGGCCCGAGTCCTCGACGCTCGTGCCGTCGTACTACTCGTACCTGAACTTCTTCGACAAGTCGAAGGTCGGCTACGGCGCCGCCATCGCGAACGTCCTGACGGTCCTGATCATCCTCGTGGCCGTCGTCATCATGGTGCTGCAGGCCCGCAGCGCCCGGCGCGAGGAGGCGGGTCGCTGATGGCCACCCCGATCGAGACCCTGCCCGCCGCGGGCGCACCCGGGACCGCCCTCGACGGCGGCCGCCCGCCCCGTGCGCCCCGGACCCGCGCCACCGACGTCGACCGGCGGCACCGCCGCGGCGCGTCCCGGTGGTTCGTCCTCGCCGGGGCGGTGCTGGTCGCCGTCATCATGCTGGTGCCGTTCGCCATCATGGTGCTCAACGCCTTCAAGGCCCCTGCCGACTACTCGCAGAACGGCCCGCTGTCCTGGCCCGTCTCGCTGTACACCGACGGGCTCGTGAACTTCTGGGAGCGGGTCAACTTCCCCGAGAAGCTGGTCAACTCCATCTGGATCTCCGGCACCGTCGCGGTCTTCGGCGTCGTGCTCTCGCTGCTCAGCGCCTACGCGCTCGGCGTCGGCCGGGTCCGGGGCCGGATGTGGATCGTCACCCTGTTCCTGCTCGCGAACATGCTGCCGCAGGAGGTGCTGGTCTACCCGCTGTTCCAGATGGCGCAGGAGGTCGGCCTGTCCAACAACCAGTGGTCGGTCATCATCATCTTCACCGTCATCCAGGCGGCGTTCGGCACCTACCTGCTGTCCTCGGTGCTCGGCACGTTCCCGCCCGCGCTGCTGGAGGCCGCGTCCCTGGACGGCGCGGGCCGCTGGCGCACCCTGTGGAGCATCGTCTACCCGGTCGTCCGGCCGACCCTCAGCGTCCTGGTGATCTTCTTCTTCATCTGGACGTGGAACGAGTTCTTCATCCCGCTGGTCATGCTCACGACCAACGCCACCCAGACGATCCCCGTCGCCCTCGCCTCCCTGCAGGGCGACCGGATGATGGACGCCCCCACGACCAACGCGGGCGCCCTCGTCTCGATGATCCCGGCGATCGTCTTCTTCCTCATCTTCCAGCGCACGCTGACCCGCGGCATCACCGCCGGCGCGGTCAAGTAAGGGCACCCGCATGAAGTTCACCGACGGCTACTGGCAGAACCTCCCGGGCGTGGACGTGCTGCGCCCCCGCGCGGTCGACGAGGTCGTCCTCGGCGAGCGGTCCCTGACCGCCTACGCCGGGACCGGCCGCCTCGCGACCCGCGGCGACACCCTCAACAGCCCGCTCATCACGATCACGCTCGACTCGCCCGCCGAGGGCGTCCTCGGCGTCACCGTCGAGCACCACCGCGGCGGCGTCGACCCCGGTCCGGCGTTCGCGCTCGCGGACGACGCCCCGCACGTCGTCGTCACCGGTCCCACCGCGGGCGACGCCCGCGCCACGCTGACCACCGGCAACCTCACCGCCCGGGTCGCGACCACGGGGGAGTGGGCCCTCGACATCGAGGTCGACGGCCAGGTCGTCACCGGCTCCACCTCCCGCGGCGTCGGCGTGGTCACCGACGCCGCGGGCCGCCCGTTCGTGCGCGAGCAGCTCGCGCTCGGGGTGGCGGACCACGTCTACGGGCTCGGCGAGCGGTTCACGCCGTTCGTCAAGAACGGCCAGACCGTCGACGTCTGGAACGCCGACGGCGGCACGTCCTCCGAGCAGGCGTACAAGAACGTGCCGTTCTACCTCACCGACGCGGGCTACGGCGTCCTGGTCGACCACCCCGGGCACGTCTCGTTCGAGATCGCGTCCGAGGTCGTCTCCCGCACCCAGTTCAGCGTCCCCGGCCAGCGGCTGCGCTACTACGTCGTCGCGGGGCCCGACCCCAAGGACGTGCTCCGCCGCTACACCGCCCTGACCGGCCGCCCGGCGCGCGTGCCGGACTGGTCCTACGGCCTGTGGCTGTCCACGTCGTTCACCACCGACTACGACGAGGCCACCGTCATGTCGTTCATCGACGGGATGGCCGAGCGCGGCCTGCCGCTGTCGGTGTTCCACTTCGACTGCTTCTGGATGCGCCGGTTCCACTGGTGCGACTTCGTGTGGGACCCGGCGACGTTCCCCGACCCGGAGGGCATGCTCCGCCGCCTGCACGAGCGCGACCTGCAGGTGTGCGTCTGGATCAACCCGTACATCGCGCAGCGCTCGCACCTGTTCGAGGAGGGTCGCGAGCTCGGCTACCTGGTGAAGCGCGCCGACGGCTCCGTGTGGCAGTGGGACCTGTGGCAGGCCGGCATGGCCCTGGTCGACTTCACCAACCCCGACGCCACCGCCTGGTACCAGAGCAAGCTCCGCGCCCTGCTCGACACCGGCGTCGACGCGTTCAAGACCGACTTCGGCGAGCGGATCCCCACCGACGTCGTGTGGCACGACGGCTCCGACCCCGAGCGGATGCACAACTACTACACCCAGCTCTACAACAAGGCCGTCTTCGACCTCCTCGAGGAGGTCAAGGGCGAGGGCGAGGCCGTGCTGTTCGCACGCTCCGCCACCGCGGGCGGCCAGCAGTTCCCCGTGCACTGGGGCGGCGACTGCGAGTCCACCTTCGTCTCCATGGCCGAGTCGCTGCGCGGCGGGCTGTCCCTCGCGTCGTCCGGCTTCGGGTACTGGTCGCACGACATCGGCGGGTTCGAGGGCACCCCCGACGCCGCCGTCTTCAAGCGCTGGCTCGCGTTCGGGCTGCTGTCCTCGCACTCCCGGCTGCACGGGTCGTCGTCGTACCGGGTGCCGTGGGCGTTCGACGAGGAGTCCGTCAAGGTCACGCAGCGGTTCACCGAGCTCAAGCTCTCGCTCATGCCGTACCTGTCGGGGGTGGGTCGCGAGGCGCACACCGACGGCCTGCCCGTGATGCGGCCGATGGTCGTCGAGTTCCCCGACGAGCCCGGTGCCGCCGCCGTGGACACCCAGTACATGCTCGGCGAGTCGCTGCTGGTCGCACCCGTCTTCACCGCCGATGGCGACGTCGACGTGTACGTCCCCGAGGGGGAGTGGACGTCGCTGCTCGACGGCTCCGTGGTCTCCGGCCCGCGGTGGCACCGGCAGCGGCACGGCTTCGACTCGCTGCCCCTGCTGGTCCGGCCCGGGACGGTGCTCCCGGTCGGCGCCCGCACGGACCGCCCGGACTACGACCACGCCACCGGGGTGACCCTGCGGGTGTTCGGGCTGCCGGACGGGTACGACGGCGAGACCGTCGTGCGCGGCGTGGCGGGCGAGGTCCGGTTCCGGGTCACCCGCGACGGCGCGACCGTCCGCGCCGAGGCGACCGGTGCCGTCCCGGACGCGTGGGCGCTCGCGGACGCGCTCGGCGCACCCGTCCCCGCGCAGGGCGGGACCGCGGAGATCACCCTCCGCTGACCGGTCGGTGGAGGGGACGCCCCGCGGGCCCGTCCCGCGGGCCCGTCCCCTCCACCCCGTCCCGGCCCCAGCCGAGGACGCCCCGCCGAGGAAGTCGCCGCTCCTCGTCCACCGCTACGGCCCCGTCGAGCGGTCAGCAGTGGTGGGTTTCGCGTCGCTTGGCGTCAGGTGGTTGTTGCAACGTGGTCCTCATCGAGAGGGTGCGTGGCATGGCTGGTGCGAGGTTGACGCTGCAGGAGCGGGCGCAGATCGAGGTGTTGTTCGGTCAGGGGCTGTCTTTCCC
>NZ_RFFI01000143.1 GCF_003696205.1 Cellulomonas triticagri | reverse complement strand
GGGCCGTGGCCGCCGCACCCGCGTGGTCCGCCCGCCCGCCCGCCGAGCGCGCCGCGTTGCTGCGCCGCGCCGCCGACGCCCTGGAGGCCGCCCGCGGCGACCTCGTCGCCACGATGGTGCACGAGGGCGGCAAGACCGTCGCCGAGGCCGACCCCGAGGTCAGCGAGGCCGTCGACTTCGCCCGCTACTACGCGGACCGCGCCGACGAGCTCGCCGACGGGTTCGTGCCCGGGGCCGTCTTCCGCCCGCGCGGGGTCACCGTCGTCACGCCGCCGTGGAACTTCCCCGTCGCGATCCCGGTCGGCTCCACGCTCGCCGCGCTCGCCGCCGGGTCCCCGGTGCTGATCAAGCCCGCCCCGCAGACCCCGCGCTGCGTGCGGGTCGCCGTGGCCGCGATCGCCGCGGCGCTCGCGGACGGCGGCGTGACCGAGGACGCGCTGCAGGTCGTGCTGTCCCCTGAGGGCGAGGTCGGTCGTCGCCTCGTCACGCACCCCGACGTCGCCCGGGTCGTGCTCACCGGCTCGCTGGAGACCGCGCAGATGTTCGCCGGGTGGCGGCCCGACCTCGACGTCCTCGCCGAGACCTCCGGCAAGAACGCCCTGATCATCACGCCGTCCGCCGACGTGGACCTCGCCGTCGCCGACCTCGTGCGGTCCGCGTTCGGGCACGCGGGGCAGAAGTGCTCGGCGGCGTCGCTCGCCATCCTCGTCGGCTCCGCGGGTCGCTCCGACCGGCTGCGCCGCCAGCTCGCCGACGCGGTGTCGTCGCTGCGGGTCGGCTGGTCCGACGACCTCGGCACCACCGTCGGCCCGCTGGTCGAGCCCGCGTCCGGCAAGCTGCTGCGCGCGCTCACCACGCTCGACGAGGGCGAGGACTGGCTGGTCAAGCCGCGGCGCCTGGACGAGGAGGGCCGCCTCTGGACGCCCGGCGTCAAGCACGGCGTCCGGCCCGGGTCCTGGTTCCACCTCACCGAGTGCTTCGGCCCGGTGCTCGGGATCATCCGCGTCGAGACGCTGGACGAGGCCATCGCCGTGCAGAACGCCGTCGCCCTCGGCCTCACCGGCGGCCTGCACTCCCTCGACGAGGCGGAGATCGCGCACTGGCTGGACCGGGTCGAGGTGGGCAACGCCTACGTCAACCGGCACATCACCGGCGCGGTGGTGCAGCGCCAGCCGTTCGGCGGCTGGAAGGCGTCCGTCGTCGGACCCGGCGCGAAGGCCGGTGGTCCGTCCTACGTCGCCCAGCTCGGCGACTGGCAGGACGACGACGCGACCGCCGCGCTGGACGACGACGCGTGGCTCGCCTGGGCCCAGCAGGACGACGCCCGGGTGTGGCGCGAGGAGCTCGGCGTCGACCGCGACCCGTCCGGGCTCGCCGCCGAGGAGAACACGCTGCGGCACCGGCCCGTGCCGCACCTCACCGTCCGCGCCGGGGCCGACGCGCGCGAGCGCGACCTGCGCCGCGTGCTGAACGCCGCCCGCACCGCCGGGGTACCCGTGGCCGTGAGCCGGGCCGACGCCGAGACCGACGAGGCGTTCGCCGCGCGCGTCGCCGCGGGGACGGTCGCCGGGCGGGTCCGGGTCGTGGGCACCGCGCCCGGGCTGCGGGCTGCCGCGGTCGCCCGCACCGGCGAGGTCACCGTGCTCGACACCCCGGTGGTCGCGTCCGGGCGGCGCGAGCTGATGACCGTGGTGCGGGAGCAGGCGGTCAGCCGCACCCGGCACCGGTTCGGGCACATCGACCCGACCCGCTGAGACCCCGTCCCGGGCGCGCGGACCCCCTGCCCCGCGCCCGGGACGGACCTCGTCAGGCCGAGCCGCGGACGACCAGCTCCGGCTCGAAGATCTGCGGCACGCCGAGCGGGGCGCGGCCCTGCAGCTGCGCCACGAGCTCCTCGCCCGCCGCGCGGGCCATCGCGATCACCGGCTGGGTCACCGTCGTGAGGTTCGGCTTGGTCGTCGTCGCCAGGCCGGAGTTGTCGTAGCCGACCACGGCGACGTCCTGCGGCACCCGGCGGCCCGCCTCCGCGAGCTCGGGCAGCGCGCCCGCCGCCATCAGGTCGGACGCGATGAACACCGCGTCGACGTCCGGGAACCGGGCCAGCAGCTCGCGGGCGGCCGTGGCCCCGCCGTCCACCGTGAAGTCCCCGCTCACGACCGCGTCCGCGGGCAGCCCCGCGTCGGTGAGCGCCGCGCGCCAGCCCGCGAGCCGGTCGATGCCCGCGGACATGTCCGACGGGCCCGCGATGGTCGCGACGCGGCGCCGCCCCAGGCCGATCAGGTGCTCGGTGGCGAGCCGCCCACCGCGCACGTTGTCGGTGTCGACGACCGCGGCGGTGTCCCCGCCGACGAGCGGCCGGCCGATGAACACCGTCGGCAGGTGCGACCCGGCGAGCGCCTGGTCGATCACGTCGTCCCGGTGGTGGGACACCACGATGGCGCCGTCCACGTGACCCGCGCGCAGGTACCGGGCGGTGCGCTCGGACTCGCCCGGGCGGGCGATGATCAGCAGCAGCTGCAGGTCCGAGCGGGCCAGCGGCGTCGAGACGCCGTTCAGCACTCCCGCGAAGAACGGGTCGGACAGCACGCGCTCGTCCGGCTCCGGCACCACCAGGGCCACGGAGTCGGTGCGGCGCGTCACCAGGGACCGCGCGGCGCGGTTGGGCGTGTAGCCGAGCGCGGCCACCGCCGCGGCCACGGACTCCATGGCCTCGGGCGAGACCCGCAGGCCGCCGTTGATGGCGCGGGACGCCGTCGAGCGGGACACACCGGCACGCTCGGCGACCTGCTCGAGCGTCGGCGCGCTGGTCGAGGCGGGGTGTGCCAGGTCGGTCACGGTCGCCTCCTTCCGGGGATGTCGCGGGCGCGCCCGCCGTCCCCGCCGCCGGACGGCAGGGACCGGACGCACCGCCGGAGCGCGGGGACCCGGGACCGGGTCCCCGCGCCGAAGCGTAACGGTCAGCCCTTCACGGCTCCCGCCATGATCCCGGCCACCAGCTGGCGGCCCGCGACCACGAACAGCAGCAGCAGCGGGATGATCGACAGGACGACACCCGCCATGATCAGCGGCAGGTCCTGGAAGAACCCGGCCTGCAGCAGCTTCAGCGCCACCGGCAGGGTCGGGTTCTGGGCGCCGAGCACGATGGACGGCCAGAAGAAGTTCGTCCACGAGGTGATGAACGTGAACAGCGCCAGCATCGCCGCGGCGGGCCGGGCGGCCGGGAGCGCGATCGACCAGAACGTCCGGAACATCGACGCGCCGTCCACGCGAGCGGCCTCGATCAGCTCGTACGGCAGCGCCGAGTCGAGGTACTGGGTCATCCAGAACACGCCGAACGCCGTCACCATCGCGGGCAGGACCACCGCCAGCAGGTTGCCCGTGAGGTTGAGCTCCCGCATGACGATGTACAGCGGGACGACACCGAGCTGCGTCGGCACGGCCATCGTCGCGATGACGAACACCAGCAGCGGGCCCCGGCCGCGGAACCGCAGCTTGGAGAACGAGTACCCCGCGAGCGTGGAGAAGAACACCACGGACACGCTGGTGACGATCGCGACGACCAGCGAGTTGCCGGTCGCGCGGACCAGGTCGATGTCCGCGTCGAACACGCGCTGCAGGTTGCTGAACAGCTCACCACCCGGCAGGAAGCCCGGGAACGGGTTCTGCGCGATGTCGGCCGACGTCGAGGACGCCAGCTGCAGCGTGAAGTACAGCGGGTAGGCGGAGATCAGCACGAACGCGCCGAGCACCAGGTAGGTGACCCAGCCCGGCCTGCGGTCGGCGCCGCCGCCGTTCCCACGACCCCGCTTGCGGGCCGCGGCCTTCGCCGCGCCCTTGCCGGCGGTCTGCTGGATGACGGGCAGGGACGGGGCGCTCATCGGGGATCCACATCGATCGGGGCCGCGGCGGGCACCGCGGCGTCGGACGTCTGCTTGACGCGACGGGTCAGGTCGCGCGACGCGCGCCGCTGCGACCGTCGGGCGGCCTTCGCCGTGCGGCTCATGTCGTCCGCCGACGCGATCCGGCGGGTCAGGAAGTTGTTCAGCAGGGCGAACACGATGATCACCAGGAACAGCAACCAGGCGACCGCGGCCGCCCGGCCGAGCTGCTGCTTGTTCCAGCCGAGCTCGTACAGGTACAGCGTCACGGTCTTCCACTGGCCGTTGGACCCGCCGAGGCCGGTCGCGTCGTACATGCGCGGCTCGTCGAAGATCTGCAGGCCGCCGATGGTCGACGTGAGGATCACGAAGATCATCGTCGGGCGGACCATCGGGACGGTGATGGAGAAGAACTGGCGGAGCCGGTTCGCGCCGTCGAGGGTCGCCGCCTCGTACATGTCGCGGGGGATGGCCTGCATGGCGGCCAGGAGGATCAGCGCGTTGTAGCCGGTCCAGCGGAAGTTCACCATCGAGGCGATGGCGATGTGCGACGGGAGCACGTCCTTGTGCCAGCCGATCGGGTCGATGCCGATCTGGCCCAGCAGCGAGTTGATCATGCCGGAGCCGTCGGCGAACATCTGCGAGAACACCAGGCCGACGGCCACGGGGGCGACGACGTAGGGGAGCAGCACGCCCATCCGCCAGAACGTCTTCGCGCGCAGGTTCGCGTCCAGCATCGCGGCGATGACCAGGGCGACGACCACCTGCGGCACCGTCGACAGCAGGAAGATGCTCAGGGTGTTGCGCAGCGCGCTCCAGAAGAACGTCTGCCCGAGGACGAACGTGAAGTTGTCCAGGCCGACGAACTCGCCCTGCCCGCCGATCAGGCTCCACTCGTGCAGCGAGACCCAGCCCGTGTAGAGCAGCGGGAACAGGCCGACGATCGCGAACAGCACGAAGAACGGCGAGATGTAGAGGTAGGGCGAGACCTTGACGTCCCACCGGCCCAGCGTCTGCCGGAAGCCGATCTTGCGGGGCGGGCGGTCGTCGCCGCCGAGCGGTGCCGCGCCCACCGGGGGCGCCGTCTGGGTGGCCATGGAGTTCCTTCGTGCGGGGGTGCTGCGGGGCTCACGGCGTCGGTGCCGCGGGCGGGGCGGGGGCGCGGGTGGCGCCCGGCCCGGTGGGTCAGCCGATCGCGGCGACCGCGTCCTCGAAGCCCTTCCAGGACTCGTCGGGCGTCATCGACTTGTCGACGTCGACGCGGTTGAACGCGTCGGACAGGCCGGTGCGGATGGTGAAGTAGTTCTCACCCTTGTACGGCGCGACCGAGATCGCGGCCGAGCGGTCGGTGTAGATCTGGCCGGTCGGGGCGTCGTTGAAGAACTCGCGGGTCATGCCCTGGAGCTCGTCGGACTGCTGCGCCTCGATCTGGCTGGGGAAGTTGCCGTTGACGGCGAACGCACGGAGCTGCTGCTCGGGGGCGGTCAGCCAGTCGGCGAGCGCCTTGGCCTCCTCCGGGTGCTCCGACATCGTCGGGACCGCGAGGAACGAACCGCCCCAGTTGCCGCCGCCGCCGGGGAAGACGTTGGCGATGTCCCAGCCCTCGACGCCCGCCGAGTTGCCCTCGATGTTGCCGAGGAACCAGGCCGGGGCCAGCGCGACCGCGAAGCCGTTGCTCTGGAACGCGTTCGTCCAGTCGGTCTCCCACTGCTTGAGACCGGCGGACTGGTCCTCGTGCGACAGGATCGTGTCGTAGATGTCGCGGATCTCGGGGTTGTCGAGCGCGATGATCTCGCCGGAGTCGGGGTCCTCGAACGGCACCTCGACCTGGTTGATCATGCCCTGGGCCAGCGCGTCCGCAGAGTCGAAGAACGCCGGGCCGGTGCCGGCGGCCATGAACTGGTCGCCGACCTCGAAGAACTGGTCCCAGGTGGCGTCGTCGCCGCCGAACAGCTCGGCCACGGCCTCGCGGTCGGACGGCAGGCCCGCGGCCTCGAACAGGTCGGCGCGGTAGGCGATGGCCTCCGGGCCGATGTCCGTCGGGTA
Source organism: Cellulomonas triticagri (assembly GCF_003696205.1). GTDB lineage: Bacteria > Actinomycetota > Actinomycetes > Actinomycetales > Cellulomonadaceae > Cellulomonas > Cellulomonas triticagri. Next base: position 3,098 of record NZ_RFFI01000143.1, on the reverse strand, counting down.
GCCGAGCAGCTCGCCGCCCGGGGTGGTGGCCTGGTCGGTCGTCCACGCGTTCCAGCGGCCCTCGACCGAGTCGCTGGTCAGGTCGGTGAACTGGTCCGAGTACTGGATCATCTGCGGCAGCCAGTCGACCTCGACGCCGACCACGTCGGCCAGGCCGGAGCCCGCGCCGAGCGCCGTCTGGAACTGCTCCTTGGCGTCGTCGGACTTGCCGAACTTGTTGTGCTCGATGGTGATGTTCGGGTTCTCCTCCTGGTACTCCTCCAGGAGGTCCTCGTAGCCGAACTGGTTGAAGGTCGAGATGGTCAGCGTGACCTTCCCGCCCTCGTCGTCGCTCGCGGCGTCGTCGCCCCCGCCACCGCAGGCCGTCGCGAGCAGGGCCACGCCCGTCGCTCCGGCAACAGCCACCCACGTCTTGCGCGTGCTCCTGCGCACCTTGACTCCCTCGTCATCCGGCGGCGTCCTCGCCGCGTCAGTTGTGGCGCCGTCGTCGGCGCCGTCGTGAGAGCGTTCCCAAACGTGCTGCGGGAGCGCTTCCACGCCGATGACGTGCACCCTCGCCTCCCGAGGGTGAGAGTGTCAAGCCGCGAGACGGCCGAACGGGTGTGGAAGCGATCCCATGACCGCGTCGTCGCAGGTCAGGGCCGTTGTCGGGGCAACCGCGTTACGGAATCGTTACGCCTCCGGCGAGGACGCGACCCACTCCCGGGCGACGCCCTCCTCGGCCTCCAGGGCCGCGCGCACCGCCTTCGCCGCCGCCTGCTCCACCGCGGCGCCGAACAGCGGCACGTGCGCCTTCAGCTCGCCGTCGTACGTGATGGTCGACGCGCCCTCGCCCGAGGGTGCCGCCGCCAGCGTGACCGTGCCCGCCAGGCGCACCGGGGCGCCCGCGATCTCCACCGCCACCGTGCCGGCGCGCGTGCCGTCCGCGGCCGCCGGCTCCCACGCCTCGACCTGCCGCACCTCCAGGCGCGACCCCACGAACGACCGCACGTTCGGCGGGATCTGGTCCGTCGGCAGCGCCCGGCGCGTCGTCACCGTGAACGCGCCGCCCTCGCCGGGCGCGACGTCCACGTGCAGCTCCTCGGCGCCGCTCGCGCGGACCTTCGCGCGGACGTACACCGGGTCGGCCAGCATCACGCCGGTCGAGCGGGGGTCGGCGGGGACGGAGACGGAGACCTGCAGGTGCACGACGACGGGTCCTTCCAGGTGCGCGGGCTGCGCGGGGCGGATGGCACCGACAGTATCCGCCCTGCGGCCCGTGCGCCGTGCGTCCCACCCCGGCGCGTGGGTGCTGGTGGACGCCCGCGCCGAGGGGGTCGGTGCACCACTTACCCTGGGACGGTGTCCACCCTGAGCGAGCTCGCGCAGCGCCACGCCCCGCACCTCCAGGACGCGGACATCGAGTGGCTGCACCTCCTGGTCGGCGACTGGCAGGTCATCTCCGACCTCGCCTTCGCGGACCTCGTGCTCTGGCTGCCCACCACCGACGGCGACTTCGTCGCGATCGCCCAGTGCCGCCCCAGCACGGGCGCCACGGTGCACTACGACGACGTCGTGGGCTCCCGCGCCCCCGACGGGCAGCGCCCCCAGCTGCAGCGCACCCTCACCGAGGTCCGCGCGCAGCGGTCCCGCGAGCCCCGCTGGTTCGGCTCCTACGCCGTCCGCGAGGAGGCCGTGCCCGTCGTCCGCGAGGGCCGCACGGTCGCCGTGCTCGCCCGGCAGACCAACCTCGGCGGCGCCCGCACCCCGAGCCGCCTCGAGCTCAACTACGTCGAGGCCGCCGACGACATCATGAGCATGATCGGCCGCGGCGAGTTCCCCATGCTCGACGCCGCCACCGGCCCACGCCGCGGCGCCCCGCGCGTCGCCGACGGCCTCGTGCGCCTCAACTCCGAGGGCGAGGTGCTGTACGCCAGCCCGAACGCCCTGTCCTGCTTCCACCGGTTCGGCGCCATGGACGACCTCGTCGGCCGGTCCCTCGTCGAGCTCGTCGCCGACCTCGTCGAGCAGAAGTCCACCGTCGACGAGTCCATGCCGCTCGTCCTCATGGGCCGCGCGCCGTGGCGCACCGACATCGAGGCGCACGGCGTCGCCCTGTCCCTGCGGGCCGTCCCCCTCACCGAGGGGGGCGAGCGCATCGGCGCCGTCCTGCTGTGCCGCGACGTCTCCGAGCTGCGGCGGCGCGAGCGCGAGCTCATCACCAAGGACGCGACGATCCGGGAGATCCACCACCGGGTCAAGAACAACCTGCAGACCGTCGCCGCGCTGCTGCGCCTCCAGGCCCGCCGGATGGACGTGCCCGAGGCGCGCGCCGCCCTCGAGGAGGCCATGCGTCGCGTCGCCACCATCGCCCTCGTGCACGAGACCCTCTCGCAGACGCTCGACGAGACCGTGCAGTTCGACGACCTCGTGGGCCGGTCGCTGCGCCTCGCCGCCGACGTCGCCTCCGCCGGGGCATCTGTGCGCACCCACGTGCGCGGCACCTTCGGGGCCGTGTCCGCCGAGGACGCCACCGCCCTCGCGCTCGTCCTCACCGAGCTCGTCACCAACGCCGTCGAGCACGGCCTCGCCGGACGCGAGTCCGGGACCGTCGAGGTCACCGCCGAGCGCATCGAGGACGACCTGCTCGTCACCGTCGCCGACGACGGCGCGGGCATCCCCGACGGCGCCGGTGCGGGCACCGGCCTCGGGACGCAGATCGTGTCGACCCTCGTCACCAACGAGCTCCGCGGCTCGATCGCCTGGTCCCCGCGCGCTGGCGGCGGCACCGAGGTCGAGCTCCGCGCGACCCTCCGCGCCCCGGGCCGCGAGGCCAACACGGTCGCCTGACCCCGACGCCCCGCCTGCTCGCCCCGCCTGCTCGCCCCGCCCCGCCCCGCCCCCCCACCTGCTCTCGTCATCGCCCCAGCCCTCGCCCTCGCCGCCCCGCGAGGCGACGCGCGTCGAGTGGTCAGCAGGTGCGGGGTCCGGCGTCGGCGGTTTCAGGCGGCGGTTGCAACGAGTAGGTCGTTGAGTCGTTGTGCGGGATTCTGCCAGTCCAGGGTCTCGCGGGGTCGGCCGTTGAGCTGGCGGGCGACGGCGTCGAGGTCGTCCTGGGT
>NZ_RFFI01000142.1 GCF_003696205.1 Cellulomonas triticagri | reverse complement strand
GGTCGGGCGACGAGCGGCAGGCCGCCGCGGACGCGCTGGCCGCGGCGGTCGCGTCCGGCGACTTCGGCGGGGTCGCGCTCGACGGCGCGGACGCCGCGGGTGCGGCGGAGCAGCGCGAGACGGCGTACGCGGGCCTCGACCCGTGGACGCCCGAGGTCAGGGCGGGCGAGGTCGTCGCGACCGAGGGCGACGACGCCGCCGCGTCCGTCGAGCTCGCGTTCACCTGGGACGTCGGCCGCGACGAGCCCTGGACGTACACGACGCACGCGAACCTCGTGCAGGTGGACGACGAGTGGCGCGCGCGGTGGAGCACGATGGTGCTCGCCCCCGACCTCGCGTCCGGGGAGGCCCTGGCGGTGCGGCGGGTGCAGGCCGAGCGGGCGGACGTGCTCGGCGCCGGGGACGCGGTCCTCGTGGAGTCGCGCCCGGTGTTCCGCGTCGGCATCGACAAGACCCGCGTGGCGGCGGCGGAGGCGGACGGTGCGGCGCGCGGTCTCGCGGCGGCCCTGGAGCTCGACCCCGAGGCGTACGCGGCCCGGGTCGCGGCGGCGGGGGAGAAGGCGTTCGTCGAGGCCATCGTCGTGCGCGCCGAGGACCCGGCGTACGACGTGGCCGCGCTGCAGACGCTGCCCGGGGTGAACGCGCTGAGCACGGCGCTGCCGCTCGCCCCGAGCCGCGAGTTCGCGCGTCCGGTGCTCGGCACCGTGGGCGAGGCGACGGCGGAGATCGTGGAGGAGTCCGGCGGTGCCGTCGCCGGCGGCGACCTCACGGGGCTCGGCGGGCTGCAGCGCCAGTTCGACGAGCAGCTGCGCGGTCAGCCCGGCCTGACGGTCGTCGCCACCGCGGGCGGCGCGCAGGAGCGCCAGCTGTTCCACGTGGAACCGCAGGTCGGCGAGCCGCTGCGCCTCACCCTGGACCCGGTCGTGCAGCAGGCGGCGGAGGACGTCGTCGCGGGGGTCGCGGACACCGGCAGCGCCGTGGTCGCGATCCGCCCGTCCACGGGCGAGATCCTGGCGGCGGCGAGCGGCCCCGGGGGCGGCGGAGTGTCCACGGCGACGCTCGGCCTGTACGCGCCGGGGTCCACGTTCAAGGTCGCGACGTCGCTCGCGCTGCTGCGCGCGGGCCTCACGCCCGACAGCACCGTCACCTGCCCGGCCACCGCGACGGTCGACGGGCGCGAGTTCCAGAACTACCCCGGGTACCCGACGTCCGCGCTCGGCGACATCACGCTGCGGACCGCCGTCGCGGAGTCCTGCAACACGGCGTTCCTCACCGCCGCCGACCAGGCGCCGCAGGAGGCGCTTGCGACGGCCGCGCAGGCGCTCGGCCTCGCCGACGACGTCGACCTCGGCTTCGCCGCCACGCTCGGCGCCGTGCCCGCCGAGGCGACCGGCACGGACCACGCCGCGTCGATGATCGGGCAGGGTCGCATCCAGGCCACGCCGCTCGGCATGGCGACGGTCGCGGCCTCGGTCGTCGCCGGGCAGCGGATCACCCCGCACCTGCTGGTGGACGGGGCGGTCGAGACCCCGGCGCCGACCCAGCCGCTGACCGAGGCGGAGGCGGGCTCGCTGCGCGACATGATGCGCGCCGTCGTCACCGAGGGCGGCGGCGACTTCCTCGCCGACGTGCCGGGCGCCGAGGTGATCGCGAAGTCCGGCACCGCGCAGTACGGGTCGGGGGCCGAGCTCGCGAACCACGCGTGGATGATCGCGGCGCAGGGCGACCTGGCCGTCGCGGTGTTCGTGGAGACCGGGGACTTCGGGTCCACGACGTCGGGTCCGCTGCTGGAGGCGTTCCTGCGGGCGGTCCCGGCGGCGTGACGCCCGCTCGGGCCTGGGCGACATGTCCGATATGGCCCGAGTGGGTGAAATGCGGGTTCTGTACCACGTCTTCGGAGTGACCCTCTTCCGCCCGCGGGCCCGGGGGCCTACAGTCGGCGTGTCAGCGACAAGAGCAAACCCTCCGCGAGGAGGGGACGCAAAGCCACGGGACCCCCGCAGGTCAGCCGGGCTGCCGAACGAAGGATTCCGTCATGGAACAGCGTGGCTTCTACGAGCCGGCCGAGCGGGACTTCGGTTCCGACCTGCGCCCCGAGGTCATCACCGCCCGCCTCTCCTCCTGGTCCCGGATCGCCGCCGCGCGCGCGAACCGCGGCGACCTGGTCCCGGCTCAGCGCGAGTGCACCTCCGCGTCCTGAACCACCCGCACGCCTGACCCTGCCGGGGTCGTGGGCGCACCCCGCCGGGAGCGGGGCGCGTCGCGCGGCCCCGGCACGGTCGTGCCCGCGAGCGGCTACAGCTCGCCGACCCGCTGCAGGTACCGCATCGACGCCCAGCCCACGGGGATCCGCAGCCAGTACGTGAGCACCCGGAACAGCACGGCGACGGAGGTCGCGACACCGGGGTTCACGCCGACGACCGCCAGCGCGCCCGCGAGGGCGATCTCGGTGGTGCCGATGCCTCCCGGCGTCGGGGCGACCGATCCCGCGGTGTTCCCGGCGAGGTAGACGATCGCGACCTGCACCAGCGAGAGCTCCTGCCCGAACGCGCGCAGGCAGACCTCGAACGCGAGCACGTATCCGAACGTCGTCACGAGGTTGCCCGCGAGGCCCACGGCCAGGCGGGACGGCTGCCCGACGACCTCGATGAGACGCGGCCAGGTCTGCTGCAGCGTCGGCAGGGTCTTGGCGGCCACCCACTGCCGCACCTTCGGGACGAGCAGCGCGCCCGCGACGAGGAACGCCAGCACCGCGATGACGACGACGACCACGGGCGAGACCGTGAACCGCTCGAGCTGGTTGGTGCCCGAGGCCACCGACAGGCCGAGCAGCAGCAGGAGCGTCATGACGAACTGGGCGACCTGCACCAGCGCGACGGTCGCCGTCGCGAGGGAGGCGGACGTCCCGCGGCGGGTGAGCAGGCGGAGGTTGAGCGCGGCCGGGCCGATGCCCGCCGGGGCGGCGAGGGCCACGAACGTCGCGGCGGACTGCGCCACCGACGCCCGCCACAGCGAGAGCTTGACCGGGGAGAACGCCACCAGCGACAGCGCGGCGCCGAACAGCGTGGCCATGCCGAGCGCGAAGGCCAGCACGCTGAGCCGCCAGTCGGTGCGCTGCAGCGCGTCGATGATCGTCTGCAGGTTGATCGACGTCAGCAGGATGATGACGGCGGCGGTGGTCAGCAGGATCGTCAGGACGGCGCGCGCGCCGAACCGGATGAGCGGCACGGGCTCGACGTCGGCCTCAGGGAGCCGGGCGACCAGGGCGGACCGGAGCTCGGCCAGGACCTCCTTGTGGGCGCGCAGCTCCTCGCGGGTGCGGCGCGGCAGGGTGATGGTCTGGAGCAGCGGGCCGATCGCGGCGATGTCGCCCTCGGGCAGCACGGCGACCGCGGACTCGAGCGCGCGCGCCGGGCCGACCCGCAGCGCGAGCAGCGCGACCATCTGGGTCTTGTCCATGCGGCGGGCGAGGTCGGAGGACGCGACGTCGCCCTGCTCCCACCCGACGAGCCACACGGTCGGGCGCGGGCCGTCGCCCGCGACGAGGATCGCGTCGCTGGTGAGCGTGCGGTGCGCGAGCCCGGCCTCGTGCGCGGTGCCGAGCTGCGCCCAGATCTCCCGCAGCACGTCGTCGGTGATCTGGTCGGCGTCCAGGTCCGCGAGAGGGACGGCGTCGGCGACGCGGTCCTGCACCAGGATCATCGAGGAGTCGGCCTCGGCGATGCCGCGCAGCTGCGGGGTCCGCACGCCTGCGGCGGTGGCGGTGTACGACAGCAGCGCGGCACGCTCCGCGGCCTGGCGCAGCGAGACGACGGAGCGGCCGTCGAGGCCGCGCAGCCGCAGGGACCGCCACAGCCGGTTGAGCACGCCGACCACCTGCCGGTCGCCGTCCAGCACGAGGACGTCGAGCTGGCGGCCGTCGTCGGTGGTCATCTCGTAGACGCGGTGGTCGGTGGACCGGGCGACGGCGCGCGAGGCGGGGGTGCCCGCGCCGGTGGCGGCGGGCGGGGTGTCGGTGCCGGGCTCGGCGTCGTCCGGGACCCGCACCAGCACCAGCGGGTGCCACCCCGCGCGGCGCACGCCCGCGACGAGGCTGGCGCCGTAGGCGCGCTCCGAGCGCACCCCGGACAGGTAGCGGACCGCCTGGCCGCTGGCCCGTCCGATGAGCAGAGCCACGGCGATGCCCGGCAGCGAGACGCCCGCGGTGATGACCAGGAACCCGACGGCGACCCAGACGAGGTTCCACGACCACGCGACGGTGCGGCGGCGGTTGCGGGGGCCGGTCGCGGTCAGCAGCCCGGCGATCAGGGCGATGTACCCGGGGATCGTCACGGTGAGCTCGCCCGCGAGCCGCACCTGGAGCCCCGCGACCAGCTGCTCGGATCCGAGGTGGTTGATCAGCCACAGCGTCGCCGACGACGCGAGCACCGCGCCGATCGCCGCGAGCGAGGCCTCGATCATCTGCCGCCCGAGCCGCCGCAGCGCGAGCTCGGTCAGCACCGCGATCGGCACGATGTACGTGACCACCGTCTCCAGCAGCGCGACCGGGATGATGAGCAGCTGCCGCAGCAGGGTCGCGAAGCCCTGCACGTCCTCCGCGACGCCCGTGGTCGTGTTGTGCGCGTAGGTGGCCAGCACCAGGACGAGCACGGCGCTGAGCAGCGAGACGACCACGCCCAGCAGGTCGGACGGGTGGTGCACGCGGACCTCGGGGGAGTCCACCACCTGCGGGCGGCCCAGCCCGTCGGGTCGACCGGGCGCCGCCTGCGCGTCGGTCGGTGCGTCAGGCATGCAGTGGAGTCTAGGCAGCGCGTGCCCGCTCCGGGCCCGCTGAGGGGTGGCGCGACGGCGCGTCGCGGCGATTCCCTCCCCGAGGATGACGCCGCCCGTGGTGCTCTCCGTCGCGAGGATGACGCACCGGGTCTAGCGTGACCGGCGACGACGTGGTGCGTCGCCCCGGCGGGGTACCGCGGGTGCGACGGTCGCGGTAGGGACGCAGGACGGCGGAGGTGCTCGGTGGCGAAGGACCTGGACGACCGCGTGGCGGCGGCGCTGCGCTCGGTGTGGTGGCTGCCGGTGCTGCGCGGCGTGCTCCTGATCGTGCTCGGGCTGCTGCTGCTCGTGGAGCCGCTCGGCACGCTGGTGGCGCTGGTGTGGGTGTTCGGGGTGTTCGCGGTCGCCGACGGCGTCGTCGTGCTGCTGCAGGCGCTGCTCGCCCGGGGTCGGCCGGGGTTCGGGTGGGTGATCGCCCAGGCGCTCGTGAGCATCGGGTTCGGCGCGCTCATCATGCTCTGGCCCGGCGTCACCGCCCTGGTCCTGTACTACCTGCTGGCGCTGTGGCTGCTCGTCCTCGGCGTGACTGCGCTGGTGGTCGCCGCGACCCAGTACCGGGCGCGGGACCTGGCCTGGGTCGGCACGCTCATGCTCGGGCTGATCGGGTTCCTGTTCGGGCTGCTGCTCGCGATCAAGCCGCAGGACTCGGTGTCCGTGATCCTCACCGTGTACGGGCTGTTCGCGTTCGTCGCCGGCGCCGTCGTGGTGGTGACCGGGTTCGCGACCCGGTCGCTGGGGCGGCAGCTCGCGGCGACAGGTCGGGCAGGTCAGGCGCCGAACACCGCGCCGGGCGAGCCGCCGCGTCCCTGAGGATCAGCGGATGCCGAGGGCCTCGCGCCACTCGACCGGGATCAGCGCGTACCCGACGAACGCGACCACGTCGAGCACGGTGTGCGCGACCACGAGCGGCATCGTCCGCCGCCTGCGCCGGTAGTACTCGGCGAACACCAGGCCCATGACGACGTTGCCGACGAACGGGCCGATGCCCTGGTACAGGTGGTACGAGCCGCGCAGCAGCGCGCTGGTGACGACGATCGCGGGCGCCCGCCACCGCATCTCGCGCAGCCGCTCCATCAGGTAGCCGACGACGACGACCTCCTCGAGCAGCGCGTTCTGCAGCGCGGACAGCAGCAGCACCGGGACGGTCCACCACGCGGCGTTCAGGGCGGCGGCCTGCACCTCGACGGTGATCCCGACGGCGCGTCCCACGACGTACAGGCCGAGCCCGGGCAGCCCGATCAGGGCCGCGAGCCCGAACCCGACGCCGAGGTCCCGCAGCGGGCGCGCCCGGTCGAGGCCGATCCGCCGCACGGCGCTGCGGCCGTTGGCGGACAGCAGGTACAGCGCGAGGGCCACGGGCACCAGTGCGAACCCGATGGACAGCAGCTGGTAGGTCAGGTCCAGGTAGGGGCGGGCCGACCGGCTGACGTTCAGCGCCGTGGACTGGTCGGCGAGCGGGGTGCCCTCGGTGAGGCGGGCGACGATGTTGACCAGCGCGTACACGCCGGACTTGCCGAGCGACAGGCCGAGGACGATCCAGATCTCGACGCCGATCCGGCGTCGCCGGGCCCGCTCGGACACCGGGGGCGCGCCGACGGGGTCGGGCTCGGTCGCGGCGGGCTGCACGGTGCTCACCTCGGCAGCGTAGAGGCGGCTGCTGGACGCGGGCTGCGCGCTGCCGGGGTGTTCGCCGGGTGGTAGCAGCGCCCGCGCCCGGGGGAGGGCTTGTCAGGGCGGCATGACGCCAAGTAGTTTGCAGCGCAAAGTGAGCCCGTCGACGCGGGCCACGCCACCCCAGGACGGCACGGAGGACCCGCGATGACCACGCAGCCCGAGGAGGCGCCGCTCGACCTCGCCGCCGCGCGCGCCATCATCGACGCCCAGCGCACCCGGGTCCGCACCACGGCGTACAGCGACGACCGCGTGATCTTCGGGATCTGGGCGACCGCGTGGGGCGTCGGCTACGGCGTCCTGTGGGCGGTGTCCGGCGACGGCGTCGAGCGGATGCCGTGGGGCGCGTGGGCCGTGTTCGGGGTGCTGATCCTCGCGGGCGTCGTCACCACGATCCTGCACTCGGCGCGCCGGATGTCCGGCATGGACGGCGTGAGCCGTCGCACCGGTGCGATGTACGGGTGGTCCTGGATGGTCGCGTTCACCGCCGCGCAGGTCCTGCTCGGCGGGCTGGCCGCCGCGGGGCTCCCGCCCGAGGGGATGACGCTGGCGGCCAACGGCATCTCGGCGCTCATCGTCGGCATCCTCTACATGGCCGGTGGTGCGCTCTGGCAGGACCGCGCGCAGTTCGCCCTCGGCGTCTGGATGGCCCTGGTCGCCGCCGTCGCGACGCTGGTCGGGCTGCCCGGGACGTTCGCCGTGATGTGCCTGGCGGGCGGCGGCGGCATGGCCGTCGGCGCGCTGCTCGCCCACGTCGCGCAGCGCCGGGGGAACGCCCCCCGGCGCGGGGGCCTCGCGTGACCGACGCCGAGCTCGACCCCGTCATCCACGCCCAGTCCCGGCTGCGGGTCGTCGCGACGCTCGCGGCGCTCGCCCCCGGCGACCGGCTGTCCTTCCCGCGGCTGCAGCAGCTGCTCGACATGACCGCGGGCAACCTGTCCACCCATCTCCGCAAGCTCGAGGAGGCGTCCTACGTGACCGTCGAGAAGACCTTCGAGGGCCGCACGCCCGCGACGTACGTGGAGCTCTCCGCCACGGGCCGCGCGGCGTTCGAGCGCTACACGCGCGCCCTGACCGACCTGCTCGGCGGCGCCCGGTGAGCGGGGTGAGCCCGGCGCCGCTGGTCGCGCTGGACCGCGTCACCCGCCGGTACGGCGACGTCACCGCGCTGGACGACGTGTCGCTGACCGTCGGCGAGGGCGAGATGGTCGGGCTGCTCGGGCCGAACGGCGCCGGGAAGTCCACGCTGCTCTCCCTCGTGCAGGGTCTGCGCCGACCCGACTCCGGCACCGTGCGCCTGTGCGGGCTCGACCCGCGCGACCCGGCGGCGCGGGTGGGCCTCGGCAGCACCCCGCAGGAGACGGGCCTGCCCGCGACCCTGCGGGTCGGCGAGGTCGTGGACCTGGTCGCCGGGCACTACCGCGACCCGATGCCGCGCGGCGAGGTGCTGGAGCGGTTCGGCCTCACCGACCTGGCCCGGCGGCAGACGGGCGGCCTGTCCGGCGGGCAGCGCCGGCGCCTGGCGGTCGCGCTGTCGCTGGTCGGTCGCCCGCGCGTCGTGCTGCTGGACGAGCCCACGACCGGGCTCGACGTCGAGGCCCGGCACACGCTGTGGCAGGCGCTGCGCGACTACCAGGCCGGGGGCGCGACGGTCGTCGTCACCTCGCACTACCTGGAGGAGATCGAGGCGCTCGCCCGGCGGGTCGTCGTGATCGGCGCGGGCCGCGTGCTCGCCGACGACGATCTCACCGCGGTGCTCGCGATGGCCGCCGCCCGCCGGGTGCTCCTCGAGGTGCCGACGGAGCACGAGGCGGCGCTCGCGGCCCTGCCGGGCGTGCTCGACGTCCGGCGCGAGGACCGGCGCACGGTGCTGCTGGCGGGCGACGCCGACGAGGTGGTGCGGGCGCTCGTGCGGTCCGGGCTGCCGTTCCGCGACCTGGAGGTGCGCGGCGCCTCCCTGGAGGAGGCGTTCCTCGCCCTGACGTCCGGTGCCGACCCCGAGGAGCCCCGATGACCGCCACGCCCGTCGCGCCTGCCACGCCCGCAGCGCCCGCCACCCGGTCCTGGGTCGCGCTCGCGCTCCTGCACACGCGGTTCCAGCTGCTGGAGACGGTGCGGGTGCCGATCGCCGTCATCGGCAACCTGCTGTTCCCCGGCATCGCGCTGCTGTTCTTCGTCGTCCCGCAGCCCGCCGTCGCGGGCGAGCCGCTCGCCGCGGTCGCGGCGGTCGCGCAGCTCGGCACGTTCGCCGTCATGTCGGCCTGCCTGTTCACCCTCGGCGCCGGTGTCGCGGAGGACCGCCAGCTCGCGTTCGACCCCTACGTGCGGACCCTGCCCGCCGGTGCGGGCCCGCGCCTCACCGGGCGGATCGTGACCGGCGTGCTGTTCTGCCTGTCGGCGCAGGTGCCGGTCCTGCTCATCGCGCTGCTGCTGACCGAGGCGTCCACGTCGCCGTGGCGGGTGCTCGGCGGCCTGGCGATGATCCCGGTGATCGCGGTGCCGTTCCTGCTGCTCGGCCTCGCCATCGGGTACGCGTTCCCGGCGAAGGCGGCCCTCGCCGTCATCCAGGTCGTGCTGTTCCCGCTGGCGTTCGCGGGCGGGCTGTTCCTGCCACCCGAGCTGTTCCCCGGGTGGCTGGACGGGCTGTCGCAGGCTCTGCCGTCGCGCGCGGCGCGGGACGTCGTGGTGCAGGTGACCACCGGTGCGGACGGGTCGGCCGTCGCGCTGCCGGTCCTGCTCGCGTGGACCGCGGTGTTCGCGGTGCTGGCCGTCCTGGCCTACCGGAGCGACGAGGGCCGCCGCTTCCGCTGACGCCGGGCGACTCAGGCGCGGGCGAGCGCCGCGACGGCCTCCGCGACCACGGCCGGGTCGGTGACGGTGTGCCCCGCGGCCCCGCCGCCGCCCGGGCCGCCGTCGCCCGCGACCGCGCGGCTCGCGGACAGGTGCA
>NZ_RFFI01000141.1 GCF_003696205.1 Cellulomonas triticagri | reverse complement strand
GGTCGCGGGCGGCGGGCCCGTGGTCGGAGTGGGGCGCGGCGGGGTCGGCGCCGGAAGGGCGGCCGGGGTCGCGGCGTCCGCTGCGGTGTCCGTCCGGTGGGGCGGGCGGGCGCGCAGCACCAGGGTGCCCGCGGCCTTGTCGTGCCAGCCGCGGCGCTCCGGGCCCTCGTCCCACGCGCCGGACCCGGCGACGACGTAGACGCCGATCCCCGCGAGCACACCGCCGAGCGCCTGCACGACGGAACGGACGAGGATCGCCCACAGACCGGCGGGGCGGCCGGTGCGGGCGGAGACGGTGCGGGTGCCGAGCAGCGCGCCGCCGAGGGTGCGGCCCGCGAACGCCTCGGCGAACCACTGCCCCGCAGCGAGCAGCAGGAGCAGCAGCGCGGGGACGAGCAGGGCGGCGGGCGTGGCGTCCTCGCTGCGGAGGGTGGGCAGCACGACGAGGGCACCGGCACCGGCGACGAGGGCCGCGAGCACCTGGTCGACGAGCAGGGCGACGAGACGCCGCCACACCGGGGCGACCGCGTCGTCGACGTCGGCGCCGAGCGACCACCCAGGGGTCGGCTCGGCCGCGGGGACCGGCACGGCGCGCGCCGCGGGAGCCGGAGCGGCGACGCGCGTGGCAGGGGTGGCGGCAGCGGGTGCGGCGCCCCAGGGGTCGACGGGCCCGCCACCCCAGCGGTCCGTGGTGACGGGCACCGAGGTCGCGGGGGCACCGGTCCCGGGCGCAGCAGGAACAGGGGTCGCGGGCGCAGCCGCCGTCCCGTCCCCCGGCGTCGCCGCCGGGGCCCCGACGCGCGCGCCGCACGCGCCGCAGAACACCGCGCCCGCGTCGAGCGCCGCCCCGCAGGTCGCGCAGCGCTGGTCGTCCACCGTGGTCACACCGTCCCCCTCCACCGGTCCATCGTCCCCGACGTCACCCCGCTGGGGCGTCGTCCGACCGGGTGCAGCCCGTCAGGCCGCGCGGTCCACGAGGGCGTCGGCGAACGAGACGAACGAGTCCTTGACCGGGCCCTCGGGCAGCGGGGCGAGCAGCTCGATGGCCTCGCCGACCAGCGCGACGGCCCGCTCGCGGGTCTCCCGGACGACGTCGTGGGCGCGCAGCGCGGCGAGGACCTCGGCGAGGTCGGCGTCGTCGGACAGGTCCCCGTCGAGGCGGGCGACGAGGGCGACGTCGGCGGGGTCGCCGGTGGCGGCGGCGCGCTCGCGCAGCAGCAGGACGGGCATGGTCGGGACCTGCTCGCGCAGGTCGGTGCCCGGGGTCTTGCCGGAGACGTCGCCCTCGGAGGTGAGGTCGAGGACGTCGTCGGCGAGCTGGAACGCGACGCCGATGCGCTCGCCGAACGCGGCGACGGTCTCGACGACCTCGGGGGTGCACCCGGCGAACATGGCGCCGAGCCGCGCGGAGGTCGCGATGAGGGACGCGGTCTTGTCGGCGAGCACCTGCAGGTAGTGCTGCACGGGGTCGCCGTCGGCGTCGGGGCCGAGGGACTCGTGCAGCTGCCCGAGGCAGAGCCGCTCGAAGGTCCCGGCCTGGATGAGGACGGCCTCGGGGCCGAGGTGCGCGACGGTGGTGGACGCGCGGGCGAACAGCAGGTCGCCGACGAGGATGGCGACGTTGTTGCCCCAGACCTCGTGCGCGGCGGGCGCCCCGCGGCGCAGCGGCGCGGAGTCCATGACGTCGTCGTGGTACAGCGACGCGAGGTGGGTCAGCTCGACCACGACGGCGGCGTCGAGCACCTCGTCGCGCGTGCCGTCGCCGAGCTCGGCGGACAGCAGGGTGAGCAGCGGTCGCAAGCGCTTGCCCCCGGCGTTGGCCAGGTGGTGCGCGGCGTCGTCGACGAGCTGGTCGGCGTACGCGACGGCGCCGCGCAGGCGCTCCTCGACGACGTCGAGTCGCGCGGCGACGCGCTCGGCGAGCGCGGGGTCGGCGAGCGGCAGTGCGGTCGGGGAGGTCACGGGACGAACCTATCTGGCCGGACGGGCCGGAGCAGAACCGACGCGGCCACCCGCCCCGCGCGTCGGGCGCGGGGAGGTGGCCGCGGGGCTCACGGGATCAGCTGGGCGACGGACGCGATGGCGTCCAGGACCGGGCCGGGGACGACGCCGAGCGCGATCGTGATCAGCGCGCACGCGCCGATCGCGACCAGGGCGAAGCCCTGCGAGGCGACGACGACGGTCCCGGCGCGCGGGGCCCGCGCGCCGGCGTCCGCGCCGCTCTCGTCGGCCACGTCCGGCGACCCTGCCGTGACCGGCTGCTGCGGGCCGCCCTGCGGGCTGGTGAAGAACATCAGCACGATGATCCGGACGTAGAAGAACGCGGCCGCGGCGGAGGCGACGACGCCGACGACGGCCAGCGGCCACGCGCCGCCCTCGACCGCCGCGGTGAACACCGCGAACTTGCCGGTGAACCCGGCGGTCAGCGGGATGCCCGCGAACGAGAGCAGGAACAGCACGAACGTCCCGGCGAGCACCGGGTTGGTGCGGCCGAGCCCCGCCCACTGGGACAGGTGCGTGGCCTCGCCGAGCACCGGCCCCTCGGGCTCACCGGGCTCCGCACCCTCGCCGTCGGTGTCGTCGGCGTCGGCGCGGACCTCGACGGCGGTGGCGACGGCCGCGCCCGAGGTCGCCGTCGCGCCCTCGACGTGCGGGACCCCGCCGGAGGCGGCACCCGAGGTGACGCGACCGCCGGCCGCCCGCACGGCCCCCCGCTCGCGCACCAGCGAGACGATGCCGAACGCCCCGACCGTCGCCGCGCCGTAGGCCAGCAGGTAGAACAGGACCGCGGTGATCCCGGACTGGGTGAGCGCGACGACGCCGGTGAGCACGAACCCGGCGTGCGCCACGGACGAGTACGCGAGCACCCGCTTGACGTCGGTCTGCACCAGGGCGACGACGGTGCCGACGGCCATCGTGGCGATGGCGACGGTCCACATCATCGGCTCGAGGTCCCAGCGCAGGTCGGGCAGGACGACGTAGAACAGCCGGACCAGGGCCCCGAACGCGGCGACCTTGGTGCACGCGGCCATGAACCCCGTGATGGGGGTGGGCGCGCCCTGGTAGGCGTCGGGGGTCCAGGAGTGGAACGGCACGGCTCCGACCTTGAACAGCAGGCCGACCAGCACGAGCAGCGCCCCGACGAGCAGCAGCGCGTCCATGCCGGTGTCGGCGCGCACGGCGGTGGCGATGTCCGCGTACCGCAGCGAGCCGGAGAACCCGTAGAGCAGCGCGATGCCGAACAGCAGCAGCGCGGACGCGAACGCCCCGAGCAGGAAGTACTTCATCGACGCCTCCTGGCTGAGCAGGCGGCGACGGCGCGCGAGCCCGGTCAGCAGGTACAGCGGCAGGGACAGCACCTCGAGGGCGACGAACAGCGTGAGCAGGTCGCCGGTGGCGGGGAAGATCAGCATGCCGCCGGTGGCGAACAGCACGAGGGGGTAGACCTCGGTCTGCTGGAGCCCGGCGGCGCGCGCGGCCTCCTCGTAGCCGGAGCCGGGGGTGGCGGCGCCCTGGGGGGCGAACGCGTCCTCGCCGGTGGCGGTGCGGTCCGCGATCACCAGGACGGCGAGCAGGGCGAGGACGGCGATGGTGCCCTGGAGCACCAGCGTCGGCCCGTCGACGACTACGGAGCCGAGCAGCACGTCGGTGCCGCCGGTGTCCGCGACGCCGCCCCAGAGCGCGGCGACCGCGACGACGGCCCCGGCGAGGGCCGCCAGCGTGATCGTCAGCTGGACCGGGCGGCGAGCGCGGCGGGGCACGAACGCCTCGACGAGGACGCCGACGACGGCCGCGCCGAGCACCAGCAGGATCGGCGTGAGCTGGGCCCACGCGATGTCGGGCGCGATGAACTCGGTCACCGGTCGCTCCCCTCCTCGGGGTCGAGCATCGGCATGTCCGCGGGCGGCGCCTCGACGCCGACCTGGGACACGGTGGTGCGGGCGGGCTCGTCCACGAGCCGCAGCGCGGGGGCGGGGTAGAAGCCGAGCACCAGCATGATCGCGATGAGCGGGCCGATCACCCAGCGCTCGCGGGCGCCGATGTCGGGCGTGGTGGCGAGGTCGTCGCGGACCGGGCCGGTGAACACCCGCTGGTAGGTCCACAGGACGTAGATCGCGGCGAGCACCACGGCGACCGCGGCGATGACCGCGGCGGCCTCCCAGACGGGGAAGGTCCCGACGATCACCAGGAACTCGGAGACGAAGGTCGACAGGCCGGGCAGCGAGAGCGCGGACAGGCCGGTCACCAGGAAGACGCCCGCGAGGACCGGGGTGACCTTCTGCAGGCCGCCGAAGTCCTCGATGCGGGCGGACCCGCGCCGGGCGACGAGGAAGCCGACCAGCAGGAACAGCCCACCGGTGGAGAGCCCGTGGTTGACCATGTAGAACGACGACCCGGCGATCGACGTGGACGCGAACGCGAAGATGCCGAGGACGATGAACCCGAAGTGCGACACCGAGGTGTACGCGACCAGGCGGAACATGTCCTGCTGCCCGATGGCGAGCAGCGCGCCGTAGAAGATCGAGATGAGCGCGAGCACCACGATCACCGGCGCGGCCCACCGGGACGCCTCCGGGAACAGCGGCAGGCAGAGCGTGAGCATCCCGAAGGTGCCGACCTTGTCGAGCACGCCGACCAGCAGCGTGGACGTCCCGGCGGGCGCCTGCTCGGCGGCGTCGGGCAGCCACGTGTGCACGGGGAACATCGGGGCCTTGACGGCGAACGCGACGAAGAACGCGAGGAACAGCCAGCGCTCGACGCCCGTGGACATGTCGGTGCCGATGAGGTTCTCGGTGAGGAAGCCCTGCTCCCCGCCCGGTCCCTGCAGGTACAGGCCGATGACGCCGGCCAGCATGATGAGCCCGCCCGCGAGCGAGAACAGCAGGAACTTCACCGCGGCGTACCGCCGGCGCGGCCCCCCGAACCCGCCGATCATGAAGTAGACCGGGATGAGCATGGCCTCGAACAGCACGTAGAACAGGAACACGTCGCGCGCGGCGAACACCGCGACCATGAACGTGGTCAGCACGAGCACGAGGGCCAGGTAGTGCCGCAGCCGGTCGGTGGGCACCTTCCCGGAGTCCTGCTCGCGCCAGGCGGCCAGGACCACCAGCGGCACCAGCACGACGGACAGCAGCACGAGCGCGAGGCCGACCCCGTCGACGCCGAGGGCGTAGGAGACGCCGAGCTGCGGGATCCACGCGTGAGTCTCGAGCAGCTGGTGCGTCCCGGCGGCGAGGGTGTCGAAGGCGAGCAGCGCCGCGACGCCGAGCAGCACCTCGACCAGCGCGGCGCCGAGCGCCACCTGGCGGGACCACCGGCGCGCACCGGTGGAGTACCCGTCGGGCGTGGTGCCGCCGGGCAGGGCCCAGAGCACCGCCGCGGCGACCAGCGGCCACACGACGAGGAGGGTCAACCAGGGCACGTCCGGGGACAGCACCGTGGTCGCGAGAGCGGGAGACGACATCGAGTTCCCCTCAGATCCGAGGCGCCAGGACGACGACCGCGAGGACGACGAGGCCGAGCAGCATCGTGGCGGCGTACTGGCGGGCGTAGCCCGTCTGCACCTTCCGCACGAGCTCCCCGATCCCGACGGTCAGGCGACCGAGGCCGGTGAACGCCCCGTCGACCGCGGTGCGGTCGCCGTAGACGAGCGAGCGGGTCAGGTGCCGGCCGGGCTCGACCAGGACGGCGTCGTTGACGGCGTCCTGGTAGAGGTCGACCCGGGCGGCACGGGTCAGGACGGTGCCCGCGGGGGCGGCCTCCGGCACCGGGAGGGACAGGTACTGCCGCCAGGCCAGCGCGAGGCCGAGCGCCACGGCGACGAGCGTCGCGACCTGGATGACCAGGACGGGCAGCACGGGCTCGTGGTGCTCGACGTGCCCGGTGACGGGCTCCAGCCAGGTGGTGAACCCGCCGCCGAGCTGGAGCACGAAGCCGAGCCCGACCGAGCCGACCGCCAGCAGGACCATCGGGATGGTCATGAGGGCGGGCGACTCGTGCGGGTGCTGGTCGTGCCCGTCGGACGTCTGCGCCCAGCGCTGCCTGCCGTGGAAGGTCATGAAGAACATCCGCGACATGTAGAACGCGGTGATCCCGGCGCCGACCAGCGCGACCGCGCCGAACAGCCAGGCGCGCCACTCGCCGCCGACCTCGGGGACGACGAACGCGGACTCGATGATCTTGTCCTTGCTCCAGAACCCGGAGAACGGCGGGACGCCGAGGATCGCGAGCCACCCGGCCCCGAACGTCACCCAGGTGATCACCATGTACTTCCGCAGCCCGCCGAACCGGCGCATGTCGGTCTGGTCGTCCATGCCGTGCATGACGGACCCGGCGCCGAGGAACATGCCGGCCTTGAAGAAGCCGTGCGTCACCAGGTGGAAGATCGCGAACGCGTACCCGACCGGGCCGAGGCCCGCGGCCAGCACCATGTAGCCGATCTGGGACATCGTCGAGGCGGCGAGCGCCTTCTTGATGTCGTCCTTCGCGCAGCCGATGATCGCGCCGATCAGCAGCGTGATCGCCCCGATGATCGTCACGACGAGCTGCGCGGTGGGCGCGCCCTCGAACACCGGCGCGGACCGCACGATGAGGTAGACGCCCGCGGTCACCATCGTCGCGGCGTGGATCAGCGCGGACACCGGCGTCGGGCCGGCCATCGCGTCGCCCAGCCAGGACTGCAGCGGGAACTGCGCCGACTTGCCGCACGCGGCGAGCAGCAGCATCAGGCCGATGGCGGTGAGCGTGCCCTGCGACGCGCCCCCGACGCCCGCGGCGACGGAGTCGAAGTCGACGGCCCCGAAGGTCGCGAACATGAGCATGAGCGCGACCAGCAGGCCGATGTCGCCGACGCGGTTGGCGACGAACGCCTTCTTCGCGGCGACGGCGTACGGGGTGTGGTGGTTCCAGAACCCGATCAGCAGGTACGACGCCAGGCCGACGCCCTCCCAGCCGACGAACAGCAGCAGGTACGAGTCCGCGAGGACCAGCACGAGCATCGCCGCGATGAACAGGTTGAGGTACGCGAAGAACCGGCGCCGCGCGGCGTCGTGCGCCATGTACGCGACCGAGTAGACGTGGATCAGCGTGCCGACGAACGTCACCAGCAGCACGAAGGTCAGCGACAGCGGGTCGACGCGCAGCCCGGCGGACAGGTCGAAGTGCCCGGCGGAGATCCAGTCGAACAGGTGCACGTCGAGGACGCGGTCGTCCGCGGGGCGGCCCAGCAGGTCGGTCAGCAGCACCGCGCCGACGACGAACGCCGCCGTGGAGGCGAGGACGCCGAGCCAGTGGCCCCAGCGGTCGGCCGCCCGGCCGAGCAGGAGCAGGAGCGCGGCGCTCGCGAGCGGCACCGCCACCAGGAGCGGCGCGAGGGAGGTCAGGTCGTTCACAGCCCCTCAGCTCTTCAGGAGGTTGATGTCGTCGACGGACGCCGACTTCCGCGTGCGGAAGATCGACACGATGATCGCCAGGCCGACGACCACCTCCGCGGCGGCGACGACCATCACGAAGAAGGCCATGACCTGGCCGGTGAGGTCGCCGTGCAGGCGGGCGAAGGTGACGAGCGCGAGGTTCGTGGCGTTGAGCATGAGCTCGACGCCCATGAACACGATGATCGCGTTGCGGCGCAGCAGCACCGTCGCGGCACCGAGCGAGAACAGGATCGCGGACAGCACCAGGTAGTGCGTGAGCGTCACGGCTGGGTCTCCGTCCCGGTCGAGCCCTCACCGAGGGTGATGTCGGTGGTGGGTCCGGCGGTCGTCCCGGGCGGTGCCGCGGGAGGTCGGGGGTCGTCCTCGGTGGTGCCGAGCGCGGCGTCCACCTCGGCGTCGGTCGCCGTGACGCCCCGCTGGGCGAGCACCGCGGTGACGGCCCGGCGGTAGGTGTCCGCGTGGAACGCGTCGGTCCCGGCCTCCTGGCCGCGGATCCGCAGCACGCGCGGCACGGACTCCTCGATGGGGTTGCCGTCCGGGTCGAGCGCCGGGACGTCCATGGCGTTGTGCCGGGCGTACACGCCGGGCGCGGGCAGCGGGGTGAGCCGCGCACCGGCCTTGACGCGGGCCGCGGCGCGCTCCCGCTGCCGGACGACCGGCTTGAGCCGCTGCCGGTGCGTGAGCACCAGCGCGCCCAGCGCGGCGGTGACCAGCAGCGCCCCGACGACCTCCAGGGCGAAGACGTGCTGCCCGAAGATGATCCGCGCGACGCCCACCGGGTTGGTCGCGCCGTTCGCGTCGCCCAGCCCGACGGCGTCGGGGTAGACGGTGCGGCCGACGACGCCGACCAGCACGACGCCGAGGCCCAGGGCGGCGACCCAGCCGATCCAGCGCTGCCCGCGCAGGGTCTCCACCAGGGAGTCCGAGGCGTCGACGCCGACCAGCATGAGGACGAACAGGAACAGCATCATCACGGCGCCGGTGTAGACGACCACCTGGACGACGCCGAGGAACGGCGCCTCCTGCGCGACGTAGAGGAAGGCCAGCGAGATCATCACGGTGATCACGCACAGGGCCGCGTGCACGGCCTTGCGGGCGAACAGCAGGCCGCCCGCCGCCAGCACCATGATCGGCGCCAGCACCCAGAACAGGACCGCCTCGGCGGTGCTCGGCGTCATCGGGTCTCCTGCCCGGTCGGGGCGGCCGTGCGGGCGCTCGCCCGGGCGGCGTCCAGCGTGGCGTCGTCGGGCCGGTGCTCGGCGACCCAGTCCACCTGCGTCGCGGTCGGGGCGGTGACCTCGCCGCGGTAGTACTCGGTGTCCGTGGTGCCCTCGACCATGGGGTGCGGCGCGGCGAGCATGCCGTCCGCCATCGGCGCGAGCAGGTCCTGCTTCTCGAAGATCAGGCCCTCGCGGGTCGGGCCCGCCAGCTCGAAGTCGTTGGTCATGGTGAGCGCGCGCGTCGGGCACGCCTCGATGCACAGCGCGCAGAAGATGCAGCGCAGGTAGTTGATCTGGTAGACGCGGCCGTACCGCTCCCCCGGCGAGAACTGCTGGTCCGGGGTGTTGTCGGCGGCCTCGACGTAGATCGCGTCCGCCGGGCAGGCCCAGGCGCACAGCTCGCAGCCGATGCACTTCTCGAGCCCGTCGGCGTACCGGTTGAGCTGGTGCCGGCCGTGGAACCGCGGCTTCACCGGCGCGGGCTCGAAGGGGTACTGCTCGGTGACGGTCTTGCTGAAGAAGTTCTTCAGCGTCACGCCGAACCCCGCCGCGGGCGCCAGGGCGTCCGCGACCGGACCGCGCTTGGGGATCAGCGACTCGTAGGGCCGGACCTCGGGCCGGGCGACGTCGCCGCCGCCCGCGCGGGGCTCGACCTGCTTGTCGGGCGTGTCAGCCACGGGGCACCTCCTGCGTGGGGGACTCGGGGGCGTCGCCGTCGGAGCCCTCGGGAGCCGTCCCGCCGACGAGGGCGGGGGCGGCGGGCTCGGCGGCGGCCTGGGCGGCCTGCGCGGCACGGCGCTGCGCGCGCGGCGAGG
>NZ_RFFI01000140.1 GCF_003696205.1 Cellulomonas triticagri | reverse complement strand
GCCACGGCCCGCACCGGCACCGCGTCCGCCACCAGCGCCACGGCCGCCACCGGCACCGCCGGACCGGCCTGCCGCCCCGCTCCCGCCACGGGGGCCACCGCCGCCCGCGCCACGGCCACGGCCGCCCTGTCCTGCTGCACTCATCACACGTCTCCTGTCGTACGGTTCACGCCGTCCAGCCCGTCGAACGCGTCGATGTCGGGCAGGTAGGGCGCGAGCGGGGGCAGCTCGTCGAGGTTCGTGAGGCCCATCCGCTCGAGGAAGTATCCCGTGGTCCGGTAGAGGACCGCACCTGTGGTCGGGTCGGTGCCGGCCTCGGCGACCAGCCCGCGGGTGGTCAGGGTGCGCACGACCCCGTCCACGTTGACGCCGCGCACGCCCGAGACCTGCCCGCGGGTGACGGGCTGGCGGTAGGCGATCACGGCGAGGGTCTCCAGCGCGGCCTGGGTGAGGCGCGCGGTCTGGCCGTCGAGCACGAACCGCCCGACGACCTGGTGGAACACCGGCGAGGAGTAGATCCGCCAGCCCTCCCCGGCGCGCCGCAGCTCGTACCCGCGGGGTCGGCCGCCGTGCTCGCCGCGGTACTCGGCGGCGAGGTCCGCGAGCAGCGCCTGGACGCGCTCGGTCGGCAGGTCGAGGACCGTGGCGAGGCGCACAGCCGGGATCGGCTCGTCGGCGACCATCAGCACCGCCTCGAGCGCGGCGAGGGCGCCGCCGGGCAGGTCGTCGACGTCCGGGACCGGCTCGGGCGCCTCGAGGACCGTCCCCGGCGCGAGGACGGTCGCCTCGGCATCGGGCGCCCCGCCCTGCTCGCCCTGCGCCCCGGCCCCGGGTGCGACGGCGTCGTCCGGTGCGCTCATGCCTGCTCCCCCGCGTGGTCGGTCATCTCCGCGATCTCCTCGACGGCCGGTGGCGCGTCCTCGTCGTCGTAGTCGGTGCGCACGGCGACGTCGCCGTCCTCTGTGCCGGTCCAGCGCACGGTGAGCTCGCCGAGCGGCGTCACCTGGTCGAAGCCGACGACGCCCTCGCGGAACAGCTCCAGCAGCGCGAGGAACCGGGCCACCACCACGAGGGTGCCGTCGGCGTCGGCCGTCAGCGTGCGGAACGTCGCGGCGCCGCCGTGCCGCAGCCGGTCGACCAGGACGGCGGCCTGCTCGCGGACGCTGACGGCGGGCGCGTGCAGGTGGCTGATGTCGACGCCGGGCGGCGGCGGTGCGGGCGCGAGGGCCTTCGCGGCGAGCGCGGCGAGCTCGTCGGGCCCGATCTGCCACACGAGCTCGGGCAGCATGGCGGCGAGGTGCGGCTCGAGCGGGACGGTGCGCGGGAACCGGCGGCCCTGGTCGGCGAGGCGCGACCCCAGGTCCCCGGCGACGACCTTGTACGCGCGGTACTGCAGCAGGCGCGCGAACAGCAGGTCCCGGGCCTCCAGCAGCTCCAGGTCCTCGGCGTCCTCGACGTCGCCCGCGGGCAGCAGCCGCGCGGCCTTGAGGTCGAGCAGGGTCGCCGCGACGAGCAGGAACTCGCTGACCTGCCCGAGGTCGAGCTCGCGCCCACCCGCGGCGGCGGTGCGCTCGGCGGCCCGCAGGTAGGCGATGAACTCGTCGGTGACCGAGGCGAGCGCGACCTCGGTGATGTCGAGCTTGTGCTTGGAGATCAGGCCGAGCAGCAGGTCGAACGGCCCGGAGAAGTTCTCCAGGTGCACCTCGAAGGCGCTCGACCCGGTGGGGGTCTGCGCGGGGTCGGCGACCTCGGCCGGCTCAGCCGGGGTCGTGTCAGGCGGCGTCGCCACGGGCGACGAGCTCCCGGGCCAGCTGCCGGTAGGCGTGCGCCCCGGCGTGGGTCGGCGCGTACGTCGTGATGGGCTCCGCGGCGATGGACGCGTCGGGGAACTTCACGGTCCGGCCGATGACGGTGTGCAGCAGCGTGTCGCCGAACGCCTCGTACACGCGGGCGACGACCTCGCGGGCGTGCAGCGTGCGCGGGTCGTACATGGTGGCGAGGATGCCGTCGACCTCGAGGCGCGGGTTCAACCGGTCGCGCACCTTGTCCACGGTCTCGACCAGCAGAGCGACGCCGCGCAGCGCGAAGAACTCGCACTCCAGCGGGATGAGGACGCCGTGCGCGGCGGTGAGCGCGTTCACGGTCAGCAGGCCGAGCGACGGCTGGCAGTCGATGAGCACGACGTCGTAGTCGTCCACGACCGGGCGCAGCACGCGCGCCAGGATCGACTCGCGGGCGACCTCGTTGACGAGCTGCACCTCGGCAGCCGACAGGTCGATGTTCGCGGGCAGCAGGTCCAGCCCGGGGATCTCGGTCGGCCGGATCACGTCCGACACCGCGGTGTTCTTGTCGACCAGCAGGTCGTAGACGGTCCGCTCGAGCTCGTGCGGGTTCGCGCCCAGGCCCACCGAGGCGGCGCCCTGCGGGTCGAAGTCCACGATCAGCACCCGGCGCCCGTACTCGGCGAGCGCGGCGGCCAGGTTGATGGTGGTCGTCGTCTTGCCGACCCCGCCCTTCTGGTTGCACATCGCGATCACGCGAGCGGGACCGTGCGCGGCGAGGGGCGCGGGGACGGGGAACTCGGGCAGGGCCCTGCCCACCGGGTCGAGAGCGGTCTCGGTCTTGTCCTCGCGTGCCACCAGGACACCCTACCGGCGACGGCGCCGGTCAGCCGCGTCCCGCGCCGGTCGCGCGTCGCGCGCGCGGGTGGCTGGTGGCGTACACCTCGCGCAGGGTGTCGGGCGTCACCTTCGTGTAGATCTGCGTCGTCGTGACCGACGAGTGCCCCAGCAGCTCCTGGACCACCCGGACGTCCGCGCCGCCCGCCAGCAGGTGCGTCGCGAACGAGTGCCGCAGGGTGTGCGGGGACACGTGCTCGGCCCCCGGCAGGCCCGCGCGCTCGGCGGCGGTGCGGAGCACGGCCCAGGCGCTCTGGCGGGAGAGCCGCGCGCCCCGGGTGTTGAGGAACACCGCCGAGCCGCTGCGCCGCGGGTCCCCGCCCGTCGTCCGGGTCCCGGTCGCGAGAGCGGGCCGGGCGCGCACCAGGTACGCCTCCACGGCCTCGACCGCGTACGCCCCGACCGGGACGACCCGCTCCTTGCGGCCCTTGCCGAACAGCCGGACCGCCGCGCGCCCCGGGGTGAGGTCGAGGTCGTCCACGTCGAGGCCGACCGCCTCCGAGATGCGCGCGCCGGTCGAGTACACGAGCTCCAGCAGCGCGCGGTCCCGCAGCGGCACCGGGCCGTCCCCGAGGGACGCGGCGTCCAGGAGCCGCTCGACGTCGTGCGTGGAGATCGCCTTGGGCAGCACCTGCGCCTGCTTGGGCGGCCGCACCGCGCGGGCCGGGTCGGCGTCCGCCATGCCCTCCAGCACGCAGAACCGGTGCCAGCCGCGCACCGCGACGACGGCGCGCTTCGCCGACGACGCCGACAGCACGGCGCGCCCGTCCGCGCCGGTGCGGACGGCGGTGAGGAAGTCCTCCACGTCCGCCTCCCCCACGTCGGCGACCCGGGTGCGGCCCGCCGCCGCGAGGTGCGCGAGGTACCGGTCGAGGTCCCGGCGGTACGCGGCGAGGGTGTTCGTCGACAGGCCGCGCTCCACGGTGAGGTGCGCGAGGTAGCCCTCGACGGCGGAGCGCAGGGCCGGGGCGACGTCGGTCGGCGCGCCGTCGGGCGCCGTGGTGGTCGCCTCCGTCATGGGGTCGTCCTCCCCGCCGCTGCGCGCGGCCCGCCGTCGGTCAGAGCGGGAGGAACACGTCGACCGCCACCGCGACCGACAGCAGCGACAGGTACGTGATCGACCCGTGGAACACCGACATCGCGCGCAGCTTGCCGCGGCTCGGGTCCTGGGCGCGACGGTACAGCGCGATGTTCGACCACAGGAACCACACGCCGAGCACGGAGGCGACGACGGCGTACACCCAGGTCATCCCGGCGACCGGGACCAGCAGCAGCGAGCACGCGATCATCGCGACGGTGTACGCGATCATCTCGCGCGCGACCTTCGACTCCGCGGCGACGACCGGCAGCATCGGGACGCCCGCGGCGGCGTAGTCCTTGCGGAACTTCATGGACAGCGGCCAGTAGTGCGGCGGCGTCCAGAAGAAGATCACGCCGAACAGCAGCACCGCCGCCCAGGACAGCCCTCCGGTGACCGACGACCACCCGATCAGCACCGGCATGCAGCCCGCGGCACCGCCCCAGACGATGTTCTGCGGGGTGCGGCGCTTGAGGATCATCGTGTAGCCGACGACGTAGATGAGGATCGCTCCGCCGGTCAGCAGGGCCGACGGCACGTTCACCAGCAGCGCGAGCCACAGCAGCGAGGCGACGCCGAGCGCGAGCCCGAAGACCAGCGCGGCGCGCGGGGTGATCTCCCCCGTGACCAGCGGCCGGCGCTTGGTCCGGTTCATCACCTGGTCGATGTCGCGGTCGATGTAGCAGTTCAGGACGTTCGCCGACCCGGCCGCGGCGGCACCGCCGACGAGCGTGGCGAGCACCAGCCCGACCGGGGGGAACCCGCCCTGCGCGAGGATCATCGTCGGCAGCGTCGTCACGAGCAGCAGCTCGATGACGCGTGGCTTGGTGAGCGCGACGTACGCGGCGACCCGGCGACGCAGGGTGCGCGGCCCGGGGGCGGGGCGGGGGCCCGCGCTCGCCGGGGACCCGGCGGGAGCGGCAGGGCTCGTCGTGCGCACTCCGGTCCTCCGCCCGTCCTCGGCCCGCACGGCACTGCTCTGCCGCACGGATGAACCCGACCATCCTACGGGTCTCCACGCAGCAGGTGCGGCCATCACACCCCCGGGACCTCGGTCCCAGAGGTGTGATGTCCGTCGCCCTGGGCCCTTCGGCCTGTGGACGAGGCGGCGGACCTCGTGGTGCCGGGTCTACGCTCGAAGTCGCACGCCCGGCACCTCGGTGACCCGGGCGTTCGCGGCGCCCGGCACGGCCGGGCACACGTCCGTCGACGTCCCGCCCCCGCGGGACGAGAAGTGAGGTGGCACGACGATGACAGAGGGCACCACGCCGCTCGACCAGGTGGCCGACGCCGGCGTCGCGGTCTGGCTGGACGACCTCTCCCGGGAGCGCCTGCGCACCGGGAACCTGCAGGAGCTCGTCGACCGGCACCGGGTGGTGGGCGTGACGACGAACCCGTCGATCTTCGCCTCCGCGCTGTCGAAGGGCGACGCCTACGACGCGCAGCTCCGCGAGCTCGCCACGGCGGGCACGGACGTGGACGACGCGGTCTTCGCGATCACCACCGACGACGTCCGCGACGCCGCCGACGTGCTCCGGCCCGTCTACGACGCGACCGACGGCGTCGACGGCCGCGTGTCCATCGAGGTGGACCCGCGCCTCGCGCACGACGCCGCCGCGACCGTCGAGTCCGCCCGCGCGCTGTGGTCGACCGTGGACCGGCCGAACGTCTTCATCAAGATCCCGGCCACCGTCGAGGGCCTGTCCGCCATCGCGGACGTGCTCGCCGAGGGCATCAGCGTCAACGTCACGCTGATCTTCTCGCTCGACCGGTACCGCGCCGTGCTGGACGCGTTCCAGTCCGGCCTGGAGCGCGCCCGCGACGCCGGGCACGACCTGGCCCCGATCGCGTCCGTCGCGTCCTTCTTCGTGTCACGCGTGGACGCGGCGGTCGACCCGCGCCTGGACGAGATCGGCACCGACGAGGCCGCCGCCCTGCGCGGCGCCGCCGCCATCGCCAACGCCCGTCTCGCGTACGGCGTCTACACCGAGGTCGTCGCGGGCGACCGCTGGCAGGCGCTCGCCGCCGCCGGCGCGAAGCCGCAGCGCCCTCTGTGGGCGTCCACGGGCGTCAAGGACGAGGCCTACCCCGACACCCGCTACGTCGACGAGCTCGTCGTCGCGGGCGTCGTCAACACCATGCCCGAGGCCACGCTGCGCGCCGTCGAGGACCACGGCGACGTCCGGGGCGACACCGTCACCGACACGCAGGCCGCCGCGCAGGAGGTCATCGACCGCCTGGCCGGGCTGGGGATCTCGCTCGACGAGGTCACTGACCAGCTCGAGCGCGAGGGCGTCGAGAAGTTCGAGTCCGCCTGGTCCGACCTGCTCGGCACCGTCCGCGACGGCCTCGGCGGGGTGACCGCGTGAGGCCCGCCAAGGTCACCGCCGAGCACAACCCGCTCCGGGACCCGCGCGACCGCCGCCTGCCCCGCATCGCCGGGCCGTCCGGTCTGGTGATCTTCGGCGTGACGGGCGACCTCGCGCGCAAGAAGCTCATGCCCGCGGTCTACGACCTCACCAACCGCGGCCTGCTGCCCCCCGGCTTCGCGCTCACCGGGTTCGCGCGGCGCGACTGGGAGGACCAGGACTTCGCGCAGATCGTGCACGACTCCGTCAAGGAGCACGCCCGCACGCCCTTCCGCGAGTCCACGTGGCGCCAGCTGTCCGAGGGCATCCGGTTCGTCCAGGGCTCCTTCGACGACGACGACGCGTTCGACCGGCTCCGCGAGACCGTGCACGAGCTCGACGTCAACCGCGGCACCGGCGGCAACCACGCGTTCTACCTGTCCGTGCCGCCGAGCGCGTTCCCGGTGGTCTGCAAGCAGCTCGCCCGCTCCGGGCTGTCGGAGTCCGTCGAGGACGCCTGGCGCCGGGTCGTCATCGAGAAGCCGTTCGGCCACGACCTCGCCTCCGCGCGCGAGCTCAACGACGTCGTCTCCTCGGTGTTCCGCCCGGACGACGTGTTCCGCATCGACCACTACCTGGGCAAGGAGACGGTGCAGAACCTGCTGGCGCTGCGCTTCGCCAACCAGATGTTCGAGCCGATCTGGAACGCCAACTACGTCGACCACGTGCAGATCACGATGGCCGAGGACATCGGCGTCGGCGGTCGCGCGGGCTACTACGACGGCATCGGCGCGGCCCGCGACGTCATCCAGAACCACCTGCTGCAGCTCCTGGCCCTGACGGCCATGGAGGAGCCGGTCACGTTCGACGCGCACGACCTCACGGCCGAGAAGATCAAGGTCCTGTCCGCCGTGCGGGTGCCGAAGGACATCGGCAAGCACACCGCCCGCGGCCAGTACGCCGCCGGGTGGCAGGGCGGCGAGAAGGTCGTCGGCTACCTCGACGAGGGCGGCTTCGACCCCAACTCCACCACCGAGACCTTCGCCGCGATCCGCGTCGACGTGGACACCCGCCGCTGGGCCGGGGTGCCGTTCTACCTGCGCACCGGCAAGCGGCTCGGTCGCCGCGTCACCGAGATCGCCGTGGTCTTCAAGAAGGCGCCGCACCTGCCCTTCGAGTCCACCGCGACCGAGGAGCTCGGCAAGAACGCCCTGGTCATCCGCGTGCAGCCCGACGAGGGCGTGACCCTGCGGTTCGGCGCCAAGGTGCCCGGCACCGCCATGGAGGTCCGGGACGTCACCATGGACTTCGGCTACGGCCACGCCTTCACCGAGTCCTCCCCCGAGGCGTACGAGCGCCTGATCCTCGACGTGCTGCTCGGCGACCCGCCGCTGTTCCCGCGGCACGAGGAGGTCGAGCTGTCCTGGAAGATCCTCGACCCGATCACCCAGTACTGGGCGAGCCGGGGCAAGCCCGAGCCCTACCGGGCCGGGACCTGGGGGCCCGAGTCGGCCGACCGGATGATGGAGCGCGACGGACGGACCTGGAGGCGACCGTGATCATCGACCTGCCCAAGACGACCACCCGCGACATCAACAAGCGGCTCGTCGACGAGCGCGACGAGGGCGGCGCCGTCGCCCTCGGGCGGGTGCTGACGCTCATCATCGACGTCGGTGCGCACGACCCCGAGGCCGCCATCGAGGCCGCCAACGACGCGAGCCGCGAGCACCCGTGCCGGGTGGTCGTGCTCACCGAGAAGGGCCCGCGGGCCGAGTCCGAGCTCGACGCCCAGATCCGCCTCGGCGGCGACGCGGGCGCCAGCGAGGTCGTCATCCTGCACCCGTCCGAGGCGCAGGCCCGGCACCTCGACACCCTCGTGCTGCCGCTGCTGCTGCCGGACGCGCCGATCGTCGCGTGGTGGCCCTACGACCCGCCCGCCGACCCGTCGCAGCACCCGATCGGCCAGCTCGCCCGCCGCCGGATCACCGACAGCACCGAGTGCGCCACCCCGTCGGACGTCCTGCACCGGCTCGCCGGGACCTACGCCGAGGGCGACACCGACCTCGCGTGGACCCGCACCACCCTGTGGCGCGGGCTGATCGCCGCGACCCTGGACCAGCCGCCGTTCGAGCCCGTGCAGCGCGCGGTCGTCGCCGGCGAGTCCACGCACCCGTCGGTCGACCTCATGGCCGCGTGGCTCGGCTGGGCGCTCAACTGCCCCGTCGACATCGAGCGGCAGGCCGACGCCCCCGCGATCACCCAGGTCCGCCTGGAGCGGAGGTCCGGTGCCATCGTGCTCGACCGGCCCGACGGCAAGACCGCCGCGCTGCGCCAGCCCGACCAGCCCGAGCACCGCATCGCCCTGCCGATCCGCCAGCTGCGCGAGTGCCTGGCCGAGGAGCTGCGGCGGCTCGACGCCGACGAGGTGTACGGCGAGGTGCTCCGCAAGGGGCTGACGAAGGTAGGAGCATGACCACCACTCCCGAGGGCGCCCCCCGCACCGTCCTGGTGCACCCGGACGCCACGGTCCTCGCCGAGGCCACCGCCGCCCGGCTGCTGACCCGCCTCGTCGACCTGCAGTCCGCCGCCTCCCCCGTGCACGTCGTGCTGACCGGCGGCACGGTCGGCATCACGACCCTCGCCGCCGTCGCCGCCTCCCCGGCGCGCGCCGCCGTCGACTGGTCCGGCGTGCACCTGTGGTGGGGCGACGAGCGGTTCCTCCCCGACGGGGACCCCGACCGCAACGAGACCCAGGCCCGGGACGCCCTCATCGGCGCGCTCGGCGACGCGCTGCCCGCGACGAACGTGCACGCCATGCGCGCCCTCGACCCCGCCGCCGGGATCGCCACCCCTGAGGACTCCGCCGCCGCGTACGCCGCCGAGCTCGCCGCGTTCGCCCCCGAGGGCGCGAGCGTCCCCGCGTTCGACGTGCTCATGCTCGGCATGGGACCCGACGGGCACGTGGCGTCGCTGTTCCCCGGGCACGAGGCTGTCGGCACCACCGGCGTCCCCACGGTCGGGGTGCACGGCTCCCCCAAGCCGCCGCCGCTGCGCGTCTCGCTGACGTTCGAGACCATCCGGGCCGCCCGCGAGGTGTGGGTCGTCGCCGCCGGGGCCGAGAAGGCCCCCGCCGTGGCGTCCGCGCTGTCCGACGCGCCGGTGGACGTGACCCCCGCCACGGGCGCGCGCGGCACGGCCGCGACGCTGTGGCTGGTCGACGCCGCCGCGGTCGCGGAGGTCGGCGCGGCCTGACCCGACGCCCCGCCGGCCAGCGTGGCACCACGACGCCCTGTCCCCGGGTCTCCCGGGGACAGGGCGTCGCCTCTACCCGGCCGGTGTCCCGGCTCCCGGCCACCTCGCGCGCCACGCCGTGCGCGGCCGTCGCGGGCGGCGCACCCGAGGCGCTGCCGGCGCAAGGCGGGCGGCTCAGCGCAGCGCAGCGCAGGACGGACGCAGCGCAGCGCGGAC